>NZ_JBDIVO010000342.1:0-4829 GCF_039794385.1 Methylocaldum sp.
GTGCCAGGAGGGGAGAACGTAGGTCGGCAATCCCTTGCCGACAAAGCCCTTCGCCGAGCCGATACGTCGGCAAGGGATTGCCGACCTACATATCCGAATCCCTTACACCGATTCGGAAAACGCTCTAGACGCAATGGTATCCGGGTAAATAAAGGTATAAAACACAATAACAGATTGGTGCCGGGCGACTGCGTTATTTCTCGGCGATGGCGGATGCCGAAACGTATCGCCTTGGAAACGACATAATCAACTCATAGAGCGGGAGGAGGTAATTGTGGATCAATTTGAACTTAAAGATCTTTTCCAAAATTTGGCGAACGACGAGTTTCGACCTGTATTAATCATCGCGGCGATCGCCATTTTATTAATCATTCTGCTTATCGTGTATTTGCTCGTGCGTAGCCGAAGTAAACGCGCCATCGTTGTGGACAAAATGCCGGTGGATTTACGGAAAGCGCCGGAGAGCGAAACGCGGGCTGACTCGCCGAAAGCACCGGCAAGAGAAATGCGGGTCGATTCGCCGAAAACGCCGGCGAACGCGATGCGGATGGATGCGCCGAGAGCATCGGTAGCCAGGCGGCCTCGCCATAGTATTCCGGAGGATTCGGTGCTCAGGCGACATCATATAAACCATATTAAATACATGATCGAGACGACCACCTTTCCACGTCCGACCGATAGCGTGCTGCGCCGCCATTACGACCATTTGATCGCGAGCGAGCTGGAAGCTTGCCTAGGCAACGAGGCTCTCATGGACAGGTTGATTTCGCGTTACGAGGAACACAGGCGGAACGCGCGAAGCTAGAGCATTTCATCCGCATTAACAGTATTCCGCGCGGAATGCGCCGTATTCGGCAATCCTTTTGCCGACGATTCGTCGTGTCGGAAAATCCTTTGCGTCGGGAAGGGATTCCCAACCTGCCGAGCCGGCATGGGCTGAATAAGAAACGTAGGATGCGGTGACCGAAGGGAGCCGCCCTGCGACTCGGCTCAGGACAGGCATCTTTCGAACATAGGGCGGCAATCCTTTTGCCGGCGAATCCTAAATCCGCTTCATCTTGATGTTCAGGGTTCTTACCCGATAGGCGATCTGGCGCGGAGTCATGTTCAGCAGGCGGGCGGCCTTGGCTTGCACCCAGCCGGTTTGCTCCAGCGCGGCGATGACTTGTTCTCTTTCGTCCATCCCCTCTAGGTTGAACTCCGGCGTTCTGGCAGCCGGTCCGGTAACCGAGATTTCATCGTCCTCCAGGCCGGTCATGGCAATGACGTCGCGGTCGATGATCCCGTCCGGGCTCATGATGGCGGCCCGCTCCAGACAGTTTTCCAATTCTCTGACGTTGCCCGGCCAGTCGTGACGCATCAGGAGCCGGATGGCGCTTTCCTTGATGATCAACGGTCTTCCGCCCTGTTGCTGGGAGATTCGCTTGAGCAGGAAATCGGCAAGGTCCGGAATGTCCTCGAGCCGTTCCCGCAGCGCCGGCATGAAAATCGGCATGACGTTGAGGCGATAGTAGAGGTCTTCCCGAAAACGGCCGGCCTCGACTTCTTCCTCGAGATTGCGGTTGGTGGCGGCGATGATGCGAACCTGCACCTTGAGCGTCTGGGTACCGCCGACGCGGTCGAACTCGCCTTCCTGAATGATGCGCAGCAGCTTGGCTTGGAAGGTGGGGGAAGTTTCGCCGATCTCGTCCAGGAAGATCGTGCCGTGGTTGGCCAGTTCGAAACGTCCCTTGCGCTGGCTGATGGCGCCGGAAAACGCGCCCTTCTCGTGGCCGAACAGTTCCGATTCCAGCAGGTTGTCCGGAAGAGCGGCGCAATTGAGTTTGACGAAAGGGCCGCCGGCGCAGGCCGAGTTGTAGTGAATGGCGTTGGCGATCGCCTCCTTGCCGGTGCCGGATTCGCCGCGAATCAAGACGGTGGTGTTCCATTTCGCGACCTGCCGGACCAGTTCGAAAACCCGCAGCATGGCCGGAGTGCGGCCGACGATGTTGTCGAAGCCGTAATTCCTGCGGAGGCTCTGTTTCAACTGATCGCGCTCCGCGACCAGATCGAGCTGCTTTTGCTCCATGCTGCGCAAAAGGCCCACGCTTTGCGCAATCAGATTGGCGACCATTTCCAGGAACCGTGCGCGGGCGTCGAGCAATTTCGCGTCCACCGGCTGTGCCGCCAACACGCCGACGACCTCGTCGTCGCCGACGCGGATAGGCGATCCGATAAACGGCAGCGTCGGATCGTACAGGCCCAGCTTGCCCAGGAAACGCGGCTCGTCGGCGATGCATTCCACCACGATGGTGCGCCCCGCATCCAGGATCGTGCCGATGAGTCCTTCCCCCGGTTCGTAGCGGACCGGCTTTCGGGTTTCGACGCCGTCGCTGCGCAGCACCGAGCAGACCTCGAACGCGTCGCTTTCCTGTTCCCTGAGAGCCAGCATTCCGGAGCGCATGTCGGCGCACTCCTGCAATATCTCGAGAATGGCTTCCAGTTTTTCCTTCAGCCCCAAAGGTCGATTGAGTACTTGGCTGACCTGGTAAAGGGCGTCCAGTTCGCGCTCGATCAGTTGAGTACGCTCATCCATGGTCGGAAGCCTTCTCCGGTACGAACATCATGTTGTGGATATTGAATTGGATACGCACTCGGCATCCGTCCCGATAGCTGGGATCGATCCGGATCAGTCCAAGGTGTTGATTGATAACTTCCTGGGCCATGGTCAAACCGGTGCCCGAATGCCCGCCATGGCCGTCGTTCTTGGTGGAGAAAAACGGTTCGAAGACCTTGATGCGCAGTTCGTCGGGAATGCCGGGGCCGGTATCCTCGATGGAGACATGCAGCAAATGTTTGTCGGACCACGTGGAAATGCGCAGTTCGCGGGTGACGATGCCGCTCTGGTTCATTGCTTCGATGGCATTTTCGATAATCTGCTTGAACATGGTGCGGAGGTGGCTCTCCTGGCCCATCAACGCGGGCAGCACCGGGGTCGGCTTCCACTCGACGACGATGCCGCTGGCGAGGAGCCGTTCGGTCAATAGCACGATGGTTTCGTGCAGCAACTGGTTCAAATTGACCGGCGTCATGGCCGAGGTGTTGCTTTCCGGTATGCATCGCTTCATGTGGGCGACGGACTGTTCGCCGGCCAAGCGGATCTGATCCAGAATGTCGACCAGCGCGATGTTGCGGTCATCGAGCCCACGCCGCGTCAGCATGGTCTTGGCCGCTTTGAGCAGATTGATGGGGCCCTGTATATGGTGAATGGCTCCCGACAGCGTTTCGCGAAGACGCTGGGTTTTCTCTTCCTCCGCCATCAGTGCCTTGAGCGCATTGATGCGGATTTCCTCGGCGTGCTTTTTTTGTTGGGTGATGTCGGTCAGGGTGAGCAGCAGATAAGTGTGGCTATTTTCGTGAAAGAACGCCTCGACACGGTCGTCTTCCTGGCAGAACCAGCTGCCGGCGCAGGCATACCAGCGGGGCGCGTGATGCCCGCCGCGGTCGAAACGGACTTCGCGGTTATGAAAGCCGGATTTTTTCTTTTTCATCCGCTCCCATTCTTCCGCCATGTCTTCCCGCAGGATATCGATGAACGTCCTGGCCGGGTCGCTGAGGCCCAGATCGCTGGACAGGGTCTTGTACATCTTGTTGTCCAGCACCACACGGTCGGATTCGTCCAAAAGCACGGTCGCGACCGGAATCGAATCGACCACCGTCTCGATGAGCACTTTCTGCTGATTGACCCTTTGCTCCAGCCGGTACATTTCCGTGATGTCCCGGTGCATGCCGATGTAGTGGGTGGTCTCGTGCCGGTCGTTCAGAATGGGGGCGATGGTGAGATCGGCCAGATAGCGGCGGCCGTCCTTGTGACGGTTGAGCAGATAGCCTTGCCAGGTCTGCTGCGACTTGATGCGGTTCCAAAGCTCGTCGTATACAGCCTTCGGCGTGTTCTTGTCGGACAGCATGGACTCGTTTCGGCCGATGCTCTCTTCCGGTGCATACCCGGTAACACGCGTGAACGCCTGATTCACGTACAGAATATTGGCCTTGTCGTCCGTGATCGAAATGGCCACCGGCGCTTGTTCCACGGTTTCCGCGAACAGAGCCAGCATGCGATTGTCGGCCAGTACGGACTTCCCCAACGGCTCGGGCGGCGGGTTATTGGAAGATTGTTTGGACACGAGCGCCTCTTCGGTGCAATTTTTCATCGATTAAGCAAGGCTTATGCCATCGATAAGAAGTGCTCCTGAGACCCTTATCGTTTTTTTACACAGGCGATCGGCTCGGCCGACGCTTCAAGCTTTCTTGCACTGTTTTGTCGCAAACGCGACAAAAGTGGGCATGGGTGCCGCTCGCGCGGCGTTTTCGGTGCGTCCTGATCGTTCGGAGCGTTCCCGGCTCTCTATCCCTATTGTCGGAAAACTCACGATGCGCATAAGCGTTGTAAGCATTCCGCTGAGGAAAGACTGCACTCGGTCGCGTGAAATTCTATAACTATCAATTAGTTACGTATTTATGGCCGAGGTGGCGCGAGGGTTGCTAGAAATTTCGCGAAGACCAACCGCTTACCGAAGTAGGCGTTTCTCGGCCATGTCGCGCCGAGTCCGTACCGACACCGGGTAAGCCAGGCCGCCTTAAAACCCAAGCAGAGAGGCCGAACATGAACAGCGAATCGACTACCAAAGCAGAGTCCAATCCCCCGGAAACGCCCCGTTCCCAGGCCGAGCGCGCCGAAGAGACGCTCGAATCCACCGAGCTTCCGTTCTACATCGTCCCGAGACCGCCGATTCCGGGGAAAACCGCCTGGAGCATCGCGTAGTACCTCGAATGACGCGGTTCCCTTCGGT
>NZ_JBDIVO010000343.1:0-4810 GCF_039794385.1 Methylocaldum sp.
TATAACGCGCTGCGATCCGGTTTATCGGCGGAGGACAAAGATTCGGTTCCGCCCTGGCCCGATCTCGCCGATAAGCACGGGATCGACCTGGTGCTGTGCGTTTCGGCCGCGCAGCGGCGCGGCATGCCGACAACCGGGGCGGACGGTTTTCGGATCGGCGGCTTGGGACAATGGATGGACGCCTGTCTGAAGGCAGATCGGGTATTGGTCTTTGGTGGTTGAATCGGTGCAAAAAAAATTCTTGTTTGTGATGCGCAGTGCCCCTCGGAACGGCGCAAGAGTCCGGGAATCGCTGGACATGGCCATGACCGCCGCCGCCTTCGATCAGGCCGTACGGCTCCTGATGCTGGACGATGGCGTGTTTCTGCTCAAACGGGGTCAGAGGTTCGAACCGAACGGGCTGAAACCCGTCGCTCCCTTGTTCGAAGCTTTGGCTTTGTACGATGTGGAGGATGTTTTTGTCGAGCGGGAGTCTTTGCGGGGAAGGCATTTGACGACTGAGGATCTCGTTATCCCCGTGCGCGTTGTGGAAAGAGCGGACATCGCCGGATTGACGGCGGAACATGACCTTGTGATCTCGTGCTGATGGCAGTTCTGCATCTAGTCAACCGCTCGCCCCAGGAAAGCCGCGCCCTGGAAGATTGTCTCGCTCGCGCGGGCAAGGGCGATGCGGTGTTGCTGATCGAGAATGCGGTTTATGCCGCGGTGAAGGGCGGGGATTCCGAAGCCGTCCTGAAGTCGGCTATGGGACGCGTCAGGTTTTATGCCTTGGGGCCGGATCTCGACGCGCGCGGCGTGGAAACTTCCGAGATTCTCGAGACGATTCGAATCGTCGACTACGGCGGATTCGTCGATTTGACCGTCGAAAGCCGGCTTGTCCAGTCGTGGTTTTGAGCCATGATCGAAGTGAACGGCAAGATTCTGGAAACGACCGAAAGCGGATTTCTGACCGATGCGAACGCCTGGGACGAGCATGTCGCCGCCGCTCTGGCGGCGAGCATACCCATAGCATTGACCGAAGCGCATTGGGAGATCGTGCGCTTCATCCGCAGCTACTATCTCAGATTTCACCATCTTCCGAACACACGCATGTTCGTCAAGGCGGTACAGAAGGAATTCGGGGAAGAAAAAGGCACTTCCCGCTACCTGCACCGGCTGTTTCCGGAAAGCCCGTTGAAGTACGCCTGTTTGATCGCGGGACTGCCCAAGCCGCCGGGGTGTATCTAGTCGTTGGTTTCACAACACCGCGCCATTCCACGGGGAAAACAAGCTGTGAGCCAATGGCTCCGTAAGGTGCGTGTAAGCTCGGCATGTTTTTATCCTAACTTTTCCCTCGCGGCCGATGACACTGGACGTATGGGGTCGTTCTACGGTTTTTCTCGGCCACGGCGCCAGGCAGGCGATCGAACGGCTCCATTCGGAGGGCCTGCGTGGACCGGGGGCGCTGCAGATTCAGAAGCAGGCACCTCAGCCTGCCGCCAAAACGGGAATGGAATCCCCATGCATACCCAAAGAGGAGAGCTGCGTGGATATGTTCAGAACTATATTGGCAGCAACCGATTTCTCGGATGATGCCACTAACGCCGTCTACCGGGCGGCTTTCCTAGCCGCGGAACAACAGGGGCGATTGGAGCTGCTGCATGTCTTGAGTGAAACGTCCCTGAAGGCCGTGCGCGAATTGATTCCCTCGCACGGCGACGCCGAGACGAAGCTGATCGATGACGCGCAACGCATGCTGGATGCCCTGGGATCGCGGGTCGCGGAGGATACCCGGATGGCCGCGGTTTCCCGAATCGCCATCGGAGCGGTGCTGGACGAGATTCTGTCGGCCGCCGAACAGGCGGACTTGCTGGTATTGGGAGCGCACGGCTCTAACCGTTGGCGCGAAATGTTTCTGGGTACGACCGCGGACCGTTTGTTGCGTATGTGCACGCGGCCGGTTCTCGTCATCAAGCGTCCGCCGGAGACAAGCTACCGGCGTGCACTGGTTCCGGTGGATTTCTCCCCCCACTCCATCGCCGCGCTGAATACGGCGATGCGGGTCGCTCCAAATGCCGACATCATGGTTGTCCATGCTTCCGCCGTTCCCTTCGAGGGGATGCTTCGGCAGGGCGGCGTGCTGGACGACGAGATAGAGAGATTCCGCGGTCAGGCTCAGCAGGAGGCAATGAGCCGCATCAGCAGCCTGATCGATGAGGTGGCCGAGGGTTCGCGTCGGCTCTTCCGATTCGTGGAGCTCGAGGATGCCGCTCGCCTGATTCTCGCCAAGGAGGAATCGTTCGGAGCGGACCTGATCGTCATGGGCAAACACGGCAAAAACGTCGTCGAGGAAATGCTCCTGGGCAGCGTGACGCGTCGCATCCTTTCCGATTCGAAGTGCGACGTGCTGATCGTGCACGAGGGTTCCACGGCTACCGGCTCGCCCGCCGCATAACGCATGACCGACCGATAGGGCCGCCGCATCATCCGGGAGTCGGTTCAACCGCGGCGGTGCGGTTGTTTCCTTTCCAAATCAAGCCTGACTCAAGAACGCCTGAAGGCATGGGGAGCCCTTTTGAGCAGCGTTGCAAGCCGTTGCCGTACAGTTTGCTGTCCACCGGTGTCGATCGTGCCTGAGCTCTTTATGAGTGTCGGCGATTCAAGGCGCGGGAAATCGGCGCTGATCGACGCACCCTGATAAACTTCTTGGCTACCTGCCTGCACCATACTCCACATATCTCATGCATAACCTGGGTTTGCTCGAAAATATCGCCGTTACGCTGAGCGTTGCCTTTCTAGGAGGGCTGATCGTTCAACGCATCGGCCTGCCGTCCATTGTCGGTTATTTGCTCGCGGGCGTGGTCATCGGCCCGTTCACGCCGGGTTATCTGGCCGATGCCGAAACCATCAACCAGTTGGCCGAGCTTGGCATCATTTTCCTGATGTTCGGCGTGGGGCTGCATTTTTCCTTTGCCGATCTGTGGAAAGTGCGAGATATCGCCATCGTCGGGACGTTGGGACAGATGCTGACCATGGCGGCCCTGGGTTACGGCCTGAGCCAATACTGGGGCTGGACGCCCAAGTCCGGACTGGTGCTGGGACTGGTGCTGTCCATCGCCAGCACCATCGTCATGCTGCGCGGCTTCATGGACCGCGGCTGGCTGAACACCCCGGACGGGCAAGTCGCGGTCGGCTGGCGCGTCATGGAAGACATCGCCACCGTTCTCATGATCATGATCCTGCCCAACCTGGCCGACACCGGCAAGCCCATGGAATGGCGCACTCTCGGCCTCGCGCTGCTGTCGGCTTTGGGCTTTCTCGTGTTCATGCTGTTTGCGGGCAAACGCTTCATTCCCTGGCTGCTGCTGCGGGTGGCCCATACCCGCTCCCGCGAGCTGTTCATTCTGGCTATCCTGGCCATTTCTTTGGGAATCGCTCTGGGTGCATCGCAATTGTTCGGCGTTTCGTTGGCGCTGGGCGCTTTTGTCGCGGGAGCGGTGGTGAGCGAGTCGCCGCTCAGTCACCGCATCGCATCCGATCTGCTGCCGTTCCGCGAAGCCTTTTCCGTCTTGTTCTTCGTGTCCGTCGGCATGATGCTCGATCCCGGCTTTCTGGTGGAGCACCTCGAACCGGTCCTGATTCTTACCGCTCTGGTGGTCATCGGAAAGTTCATCGTCTCGGGGCTTTGGGTGTTGCCGTTCCCGCGTCCGGCCAGCACCGCGCTGGTGGTTGCGGCCGGCTCCTGCCAAATCGGCGAGTTCTCCTTCATCCTGGATCAGACCGGCTTGAGTCTCGGCATACTGGATAAGGGCCAACACGCGCTGATATTGGCGGCCGCTCTTCTGTCCATCGTCGTGAACCCGTTCATGCTGCACAGCGTTCATCCGCTGCAACGGAGCTTAAGAGGGGTCCAGCCGTTATGGCGATGGCTGGACCGCCACGGCTCGACGCAGACGCCGGTGGAGGAGTCGGTCGCCGACCACGTGGTGGTGGTCGGCTACGGACGGGTGGGTTCGCACATCGTCGACGTGATGGGGGAGCTGGGCATTCCCTATCTGGTCATCGATTTCCGTATCAGCCGGATCGAAAAATTGGCCAAACGAGGCGTCCCCACGCTCCTGGGCGATACGGCCAACTCCGACATCCTGACCCATGCGGCGCTGCACCGGGCCCGTCTGCTGGTGGTGACTTTGCCCGAGGAAGCGGCCACCGAATTGACCGTCGCGGCTGCCCGGGACATTGCCCCGGATCTCCCGATCATCGCCCGCGCCGCCACCCGAGCCGGGGTCAAGCGACTCTCGGAATTGGGCGCACAGCTGGTGATCCATCCGGAGTTGGAAGGCGGCCTGCAGGTGCTGCGGCACACGCTGCTGCAACTGGGTTTTCCCCTGCACGACGTGCGGCGCTACGCGGATACCGTGCGCCGCGAAAACTACGAGGCCCTGGTCAAGTCGCAGGGTGAACACGCCTTGCTCAGGGACCTGCTCGATGCTTCCGAATTGATCGACATCGCCTGGCGAAAAGTACCCGAGGAAAGTCCGCTGGCCGGGAAGATGCTGGGCGAGGCCGCCCTCCGTACCCGGACCGGCGCCACCCTGGTGGCGATCAAGCGCAAGAACGAGCTGATGGTCAACCCGTCTACCCAGACCGTATTCCTTCCGGGCGACCGCATCGGCCTGCTCGGAAATCCGGAACAGTTGGAGGTCGTGGAGCGTTTGCTGGCCCCGCAGCCGACGGAGTCTGACGCGGCGTGAAGGCGATAGGGTACCGGCGTGTACCGGCGGTACCCGTAAGGCGGAAAGCGTTGCGCTGTTTCACCCTACGAACCGGA
>NZ_JBDIVO010000344.1:0-4809 GCF_039794385.1 Methylocaldum sp.
CTCCTGGTATTTCGGGCCGCCGCCCAGGCCGGTACACGCCCGGCCTGGGCTCACGCGGCTTGTCGCCGCGCCGGGGCATCCCTGCCCCGGATTAACCCGGCCTATATTTATAGGCCGGGTTAATAACTCGAAAGCATGATCGTCCGCGTGCCGGTCTCGATGATCGGGCGTCGCGGGCGTGGCCGACAGAGGACCTGGGAAAGGAGGCGACTCATGGCGTACACGGCGAGCGATTTTCTGCTGGATCGGCTTTCGGCTTGGGGCATCCGGCGCATTTATGGGTATCCAGGCGATGGCATCAACGGCATTCTAGGCGCGCTGGGGCGGGCCGGAGACCGATTTCAATTCATCCAGGCGCGCCACGAGGAAATGACCGCCTTTATGGCCTGCGCCCATGCCAAGTTTACCGGGCAACTGGGCGTGTGCCTCGCGACCTCGGGGCCCGGCGCGATTCATCTGCTGAACGGACTTTATGATGCCAAGCTGGACCACCAGCCGGTGCTGGCGATCATCGGGCAACAGGCGCGCGGCGCCCTGGGCGGCGATTATCAACAGGAAGTGGACCTGGTGACGCTGTTCAAGGATGTGGCCCACGAGTACGTCCACATGGCATCGAGCCCGGACCAGGTTCGGCACTTGGTGGATCGGGCGGTGCGCATCGCCGTGTGCGAGCGGACCGTCACCTGCATCGTTGTTCCCAACGACGTACAGGAACTGGACGCGGTCACCACGCCGCCCCGGAAACACGGCCATATTCTGTCCGGGGTCGGCTATGCCGCGCCGCGGGTGGTGCCCAAAGAGGAGGATCTGCAAAAGGCGGCGGACGTGCTGAACCAGGGCCAGCGTGTCGCGATGCTGGTGGGCGCGGGCGCCCTGCATGCGACCGACGAAGTCACCGAAACGGCGGAGATTCTCGGGGCCGGCGTCGCCAAGGCGCTCTTGGGCAAGGCGGCGCTGCCGGACGACCTGCCTTTCGTCACGGGTTCCATCGGACTCTTGGGTACCCGGCCCAGCTACGAGATGATGCTGAACTGCGATACCCTCCTGATGATCGGTTCGCGCTTTCCTTATACCGAGTTTCTGCCCAAGGAAGGCCAGGCCCGCGGCGTTCAGATCGATCTCGACGGGCGGATGCTGAGCATGCGCTATCCCATGGAAGTTAACCTGGTGGGCGACAGCGCGGAGACGCTCCGGGCCTTGATCCCGCTGCTGCAACGGAAGACCGATCGCAGCTGGCGAGATTTCATCGAGCGGGAAATCCGGGAGTGGTGGCAAGTGCTGGAATCCCGCGCCATGAACGCTGCCGATCCCATCAATCCGCAGCGGGTCTTCTGGGAACTGTCGCCGCGCCTTCCCGACAACTGCATCATTTCCGCCGACTCCGGCTCCGGCACCAACTGGTACGCCCGCGACGTGAAAATCCGCCGCGGCATGATGGCCTCGCTCTCGGGCGGGCTCGCCACCATGGGCTGCGGCGTGCCCTACGCCATCGCCGCCAAGTTCGCCTACCCCGACCGGGCCGTGATCGCTTTGGTGGGCGACGGGGCCATGCAGATGAACGGTAACGCCGAATTGGTGACGGTCGAAAAGTACTGGAAGGAATGGCGCGATCCGCGTTTCATCGTGCTGGTGCTCAATAACCGCGACCTCAACCAGGTGACCTGGGAGCAACGGGCCTTGGCGGGCGACCCCAAGTACGAAGCGTCGCAAGATGTGCCCGATTTCCCCTATGCCAGATACGCCGAATCGCTGGGCTTCATGGGGCTCAAGGTGGACAAGCCGGAGGACATCGCCCCGGCCTGGGAGCGGGCTTTCGCCGCCGACCGGCCGGTGCTCTTGGAAGCGTACACCGATCCCAACGTGCCGCCGCTGCCGCCGCACATCACCTTCGAGCAGGCCAAGGCTTATCTTTCGGCACTGTTCGGCGGAGACGTGGATGCCTGGGGCATCGTCAAATCCGCCGCGAAGGAAATGAAAGCGACGGTTTTGCCGGAGACGGATTGAGCCTGGCCACGGTGCGCCGGCGCCTCGCGGTCAGTATCTTGGAAATGGCGCTTCGACAGTTGCCGGTTCAGACATGAGGCAAGCACTATGGCGACTTCCATCGGCAAAAAACTCTGGGCCATCGCCGAAGGCTATATCCCGCCGACGAGCGTCGGCGAGGGCCGGGCGCTCGAGAGTCACGAAACCGTCTGCATGCTCAATGCAGGCGACACGGACGCCCACGTGGCCATCACCATCTTTTTCAGCGACCGCGAACCGGCCGGACCGTATCGGCTGACCGTGCCGGCTCGGCGCACGCTGCACCTGCGTTTCAACGATCTGGAAGATCCCGAGCCCATCCCCGTGGATACCGACTATGCCAGCATCATCGAATCGGATGTACCCATCGTCGTGCAGCACACCCGGCTGGACTCGCGCCAGGCCGAACTCGCGCTGCTGACCACCACGGCTTATTCGGAGGGATGAGAGTACTCATGCGGTTTCTGCTGTTGATCCCGTTTTTATTCTTGCTCACCGGCTGTCCCGTCCCGCCCGTTGCGACCGGATTTCCTTTGGCCGCGCCTTCGGCCGCCGGGGGTGCGCAGATTACGACCGTCACGCAGGTCACGTTGTCGCAACCCAATTTCCGCCTCTTAAAAGCGGATGTCATCGGCAGCAGCACCGGTTTCAGGCTGCTCGGCCTTCTGACCTTCAAGAGCCCGGATTATGCTGAAGCGATCACGCGCCTGTACGAAAAGGCCGGAGTCTCGAACGGCACGGCGCAGGTTTTCGTGAACCTGGTGTACGATCAGACGAGCCCCTATTTCATCCTGTTTTCGCTGCCGAAGATCACCGTGCGCGGGGATTTGGTGGAGTTCCGGGACGACCGGCGATGAGGCGGGAGCGCTTGGTTTGAATCCGGCGCTCGGGTTGACTGGGCCAGCCCCAAACAGCCAAGCCGGCTACGAGGGCTGCGCCGGCCGCGAGCCAGCCCCGGTGCATGTTCGCCCAGAGCAGCCAGCTCCACGGCCTGGCCCGGTTGTCGAACCGGCCGTGGGCACCATGATCGCCGGGCACCGGGTCGAACAGGTTGTCGGGGCGGTTCGACGGCAAGGGTTCCGGGCCGAGCTGGCCCTCGTAAGCCTTGTCGGCGAGATAGCGGTCCAGGAAGCCGGGGACGAGCTTGTTGCCGAGAATGGTTTTCACCGTCGGCCAGCCGATCCAGAATTCGCGGCGCGGGTGATAAGCGGCGTGAACGATGCCGCGCGCCGCCACTTCCGGCTGAAAGATCGGCGGAACCGGCTGGGGATTCCGGTTGATGTGTATGCGCGCCCAATCGAACTGGGGTGTGTTGAACGCGGCGATCTGCACCATCGTCAGCCGGATCTCGGAGCGGTGGTGGATCAGCTCGGAACGGAGCGCGTCGGTGAAGCCGCGGATGGCGAACTTGGCCCCGCGATAGGCCGATTGCAGCGGAATGGCGCGATAGGCGAGGGCGGAGCCCACCTGCACGATGGTGCCGCGGTTTCTTTGCCGCATCCGCTTGAGCGCCGCCATCGTGCCGTAGACGTAGCCGAGATAGGTGACCTCGGTCACCCGCTTGAATTCCGCGGGCGTCATGGCGCTCACCGGCGAGAATACCGTTGCCATGGCGCAGTTGATCCAGATGTCGATCGGCCCCAATTCCCGCTCGACCCGACCGGCGGCCTGCTCGACCTGATCGGGATCGGACACGTCGGCAGGAATGACGAGCGCCGTGCCTCCGGCCTGCCGGATATCCCGCGTAGCACCTTCCAATCCGTCCGCGCCGCGCGACAGCACGGCGACCCGTGCGCCGCGTCGGGCGAACTCCACCGCAGTGGCGCGCCCCACGCCGGCCGAGGCTCCGGTGATCACGACGACGTCCGATGTGCTCATGGCTGCTCCTGCTGGATTATTGCGCCGGCGATAAGCCTACGCTTACGGATATTGACCGGCGCTTGCGACGGGTGTTCGGACACGATGAGGCTAAAGATAGAAGGATTGGGTTGGCTGAGCCTAGATATCGTGGTCTATGTTTCGGAAAGTCAAGTAAGCCACCCGATAGTGGCGGTTCATCCTTTGCCTTGCTGCCATGAAAGATGCCCTTCTCAGGGCGGCAAATCCCTTCGAGATCAGACTGGCAGCGCCTTGAAGCAGGCCGTAGCACGAAAATGTTAGTCCTCTTCATAAGCCCAATCTTGGGCTGGGCACGAACCGGAAGTCCGGCCAGGAGATCTAAGCCAGTAAGGAATTTGGCCTGTGAGTCGCCGCTATGGATATTCATTCGATCTTTCCGGCCAGGCGAGGGATGTCTGGTTCGTGGGGTACCGGGTATTGCCGGATGTACCGGTTGCGCGGGTGGTTATGGATTCTTCCGCTCTTGGCTGGTTGCGCAGCGAGTCCGATAGCCGAGTCCTGGCGGCAGGCGGCTACAAATCAGCCGTCCTTTGCAGAGATCAGCGCCGATCCGGAGTCGTTCAGAGGACAGACGGTAATCTTGGGCGGTAAGGTGGCTGCTGCCCGCGTTCTGCCGTCAGTGACAGAAATCGAGGTTTGGCAAAAGCCTCTGGATTCCAGTGACCGTCCCAAGGAAAAGTTCAACGCCTCTCAAAGCCGATTTCTGGTCCGGTGCCTTGGCTCTCTGAACTCAGCGGACTACTTTCCGGGCCGTCTGATTACCGTGGCCGGGGAGATCCAGGAGCAGGCGGTCCAAGACGCGGAAATTCGGCCCTTGGGTCGATTCCACTACATTTATCCGGCGGTCCGCTACCCGGTGATCGATTGCGGCCAAGTCCATGTGTGGCC
>NZ_JBDIVO010000345.1:0-4791 GCF_039794385.1 Methylocaldum sp.
CGTTCGACTCCATTCAAGGCTTTGACGACAGTGTTTCCGGTACGGTGAATGTATTTGAGACCTCCTTGGGTTTGCTTGCGGATCAGGACGGCAACACCGCATTCCGGTTGTTCACATTGACCTTCGATACCCTTGCAAACGGTCTCAGCCCACTGTCGTTCACGGATAACATCGCTTCGACCGGCGAGTTTTTGGGAGATGAAAACGGCGATCCGTTTGTTCCCCCGGTATCGGCTGGAAGAGGCAGTGTTTGCGTGGGGGGCAATTGCCAGCAGTCACAGCCTATCCCTGTCCCCGAACCGCCGGTCGTGATGCTGATGGGAGCGGGATTGTTGGGGTTCGCATTTAACCAAAGGCATCGTAGGGCCGGCGTTCGATAAAAATAACGGTTTAGTGAACAACGGGTGGGTTGTTTTTGATTCCCATCCGTTGTTTTCGGAGATGGAAGTTCCAAGCTGGATCGATTAAGCGCATGAATATTCGTAGGACAACCCTGTTTTCGTTACCGGCATTTCTATTGGCTATCGTCAGGGTGGATATCGCAATCGCCGCATCTTCGTCGGAACCGCCCTTCCGTCTTTCAGGTGTGGTGACGGTCGGCGACGAAGCTCGGGTTGCCATGATCGAGTTCCCGGACGGCCGACAACAGACGGTGCGACGGGATACCTCGATTCCGGACGTGGGCAAAGTCGAAAAGATTTCTCGCGACCGCCTTTGGCTGAAAACGGAAACCGGCGAGATCGAGATCCAGTTGACCGCGGATGGTTTGCCGTCCGAGCAGGGGCATCGGAATTTGTTGTCGCCCGAGTCATCCAGTGCCGATGCGGCAGCCCCGACAGCCAGCGAGGCCGAAACACAGCCGAAACACCGAACGGTGGAAGTAAGCGAGGAGATGGCCTACCAAATCGAACAACTGGCCAAAACCTCCGCCGCGACGGTAGACGAACTTTATTTCGCCCTCAAACCGATGCTGGGATTGCCGTCCGCAGCAGAGCTGAAGCTCAACGGCCTCAGTTTCGAACCGATGGACTCGGTCTCGCAAATCAAGCAGCAGCTGGACCAGGGACAGATGATGCGTGCAGTCGTCCAAGGCGCAGAGGGTGTCGAAATGATTTACCTTCAACCCGGTCCTACCCAGCAGCCGTAACCCGGTAGCAGGGCCGATCCGTTTTCGAGGTTTCAGTTTCCCGTTTGCATGACTTTGCTCTTCTGCTTTTTCCGGAGGCGCCATCCCAGCCAGGCAACGACGGGTAATGTCATGGGAACGATGATTCCTGGTCCGACTATCGCATCGGGTAATAGTGCGGCGCCATTTCCTGCCAGTACCACCGAGTACAATAAGTTGCCCGCAGCCGCCGTCAGCAGAAATCGAGAAAAATCCAGACCTTCGGCACCGGCTGTAAAAGCCACGGCCTCCGCCAGCACCGGGACCGGCCGGCTCGCGAACACCGCCAAGAGCGTCGGCACTTCCGGGAGCCGCGTGCCGAGCCGGGCCAGCAGCAGCCGCCCGGCGGCATAACCGATAAGATGGCCGATAGTCAGTCCCGCCCATGTCCATAATGTTCCGGAGATGAAACCGAGACGCGCGCCGAGCAGGGTTCCGATGACGCTGGACGGTATGGGCAGGAGGGCATCGCCGGCCAACAGCGCACCGCCGAGGAAGCCGAACCGAAGCGCGTTGTCATCCGTGGCCGACAGCCATCGTTCCCCGGGCAGTTCGCCAATGACGAGAAAAGGAATGATCGGTATCGCCAGTGCCGTGGAAACCACGAGAATAAGCTGTCTGTTGATTTTCATGGGTTAAACGTATCGGGAACGCGATTCGGCATACTACACTAAGTGCCGATCCCGGTAGACCTTAAAACACGCTTCGACAAGCTCAGGGCGAACGGCCTGCCGGGATAGGCTTTAAGCCCAAAGAAAAACTCAGGAGACCAATGCCATGCAGCCTCCCGCCCTCCCAGAAACCGCCAAACGCAAACTGGATCTGATTTTCGAAGGCATTCGCTACACCGACGCTTTGGGACGGGCGACGGAGCACTCGTTTCCGGGTTTCTACCCGTATCGTTTCAAACCCGGCGAACACGATCCGACCGGCAAGGGCAAGGCGATGGTTCCCTACTCGCTTGCCACGTCCGACGGCGTTTTCGCCAGGATCAAGGGAAACGGGGACTCGGCTTGGTCCGTAACCGGCTCTTTCGAATCCGGCTACCGCTTGGCTCACGATCGCGGTACGCACCCGGAAACGTCGGTCGAGTTCATGAATCTTCCCAAGTGGATGCACGGAAAAACCAGCGACGGCTTCCCCATGGCCCAGGCCGGCATCACCTTGCACCACGACATGGCGGTCATCAACGTGGCGCCTGCTTGTCAGTATTTTCTCGCCGATAAACAGGACGGGCAGTCCATGCGCTGCCTGTTTTGCGGTTACGGCGCTCCCGACGCGCGTACCGAGCAATTGGGGCAGGTGATGGATCGCACATCCTTGTCGCCCCTGACTTACACGCGCCTAAAGGAGACGCTTGATGCCGCCTTGCGGGAAAGCGAAATCCGCCACATCTATCTGGTCGGAGGCTCCATGACCGATTGGCGGGAAGAAGGCGAACGCTTCATCGAATTGGCCCGCGAGGTACAAACGGTCAATCGGCATCGGATTCCGGTCACCTGCGGTTCCGGTGCGTTGCCCGAGGAATGTCTACGCCGGTTACATGATGAGAATCTGGTGGATGCCGTTTGTTTTAATCTGGAAGTCTGGTCCGAGCGATTGTTTAGCCAGGTTTGTCCCGGCAAGCACCGGTTCGTGGGTTATCAGCGTTGGATCGGGACCCTCGAAAGTGCAGTGTCTTTTTGGGGTAAGGGACGTGTCTACACGGCCATGGTGGCGGGAATCGAACTGGAGCCGGAGTACGGATTAACCGAGAAAGAAGCGATCGAGCTTGCGCTCGAGGGCGCCGAGACGCTTGGTGCGAAGGGCATCATTCCGATTTACTCACTTTATTGGCCCATCGCGGGGCGGGATCATCCCAAACACCTGGAGAAACTGCGCAGCTACTTTGAGCGCGTTAACCTAGGCTATTTCGACATCCGCCGGAAATACGAATTGAACATCTGGGATGGATTCATGTGCCATCGCTGCGGTTACATGCAGATGGAATGCGACATCGACCATGCCCTTTGCGCCTAAGACATCACAAGGAAACGATCACATGCTCGATCCTACACCGATCATGCAACTCACCACCGCCTACTGGAATGCCATGACATTTCTGACGGCCAATCGTATCGGCGTGTTCGAAGCTCTCGCCAAGACACCCATGAGCGTCAGCGAGGCAGCCGATGCCCTGAATACCCACCCTCGGCCTACCCGTCTGCTGCTGAACTCTTGCGTTGCCTTAGGGTTACTTGAAGAATCCGAAGGGGTTTACACGAATAGCGCTCTGGCCAGTGCCTTTCTGGTGCCGGGCAGTCCGGCGTTCATGGGAAATGCCGTGCGTTACAGCGATGACCTTTACGCCACATGGGGCAAGCTGGAACAAGCGCTCCGGGAAAATCGCCCCCCTCTCGCCCAGGAAACCTATCTCGGCGACGATCCCGCGAAAACGCGCCATTTCGTCTATGGAATGCACAACCGCGCCTTGGGCATCGGCAATGCTTTGGCCGGCCTGGTCGACCTGAGCGGACGCAAACAACTGCTGGATATCGGCGGCGGACCGGGTACATATTCCGCTTTGTTCGTCCGAAGATATCCGGAACTCCGGGCGAAAGTGCTCGACCTGCCCCATGTGGTGGAACTGGCCGATGAAATCATAGGAAGTCTGGGCGCCAAGGATCGGGTGTCTACACTCGCAGGCGATTACCACACCACCAAATTCCCGACCGGTAACGATGTGGTGTTGATCTCGGGGGTCCTGCATCGAGAGAGCGAAACGGGATGCCGGGAACTCATCCGCCGCGCCAAGGACGCCCTGGCACCCGGTGGGCTGCTGATTTTGAGCGATGTCTTCACCGACCACGGCGGAACCGGCCCCCTGTTCGCGACCCTTTTCGGCCTCAACATGATGCTGACGGCGCCGGAGGGCGGCGTACATGCCGATACGGACGTGGCGGCGTGGATGGCCGAAGCCGGATTTACGCACATTGAAACCCGTCCCTTTCCTTCCCCGATGCCGCATCGGGTGGTCACCGGCATGGTCGGCTAGGAGATCGGCCGATGCGACAAATCAACTTTGTTATTTATAGCGCTTTGATCGGTGTTCTGGTGTCGTCCGCCACCTTTGCGGAAGCCCCGCTGGAATACGGCTCTCAACCCATGCCACCGCAGCCTGAAATCCGCGACCTGGGCGGCCAGCGATACCAAGTCGGCAGCATCGAAGTCAACAAGGCCGAACGGAACTTCGCCGTTCCAGGCACGGTGATTCGCTCCGAGCCGCCGCTGGAATTTCTGGCGGTTACCAAGGGAGGCTATAAATCCTACGAAAGCCTTCTCGAACTGGATGCCAACGCGGTCGAATTCAATTTGGCCTGCATTCTCATCGGCTTGGATGCAAAAAAAGCCAAGCCCGCCAGCTTTCATTTCGATAAAGAACCGGTCGCAGGCGACAAGCTCGAATTGTGGATTACCTGGGAATCCTCCGGCAAAACCGTTCGACGCCGGGCCGAGGAGCTATTGACGGCAGCGGAAGGCCAAGCGACTCACGAGTGGGTTTATACCGGATCGACATTTACGCCCGATGGTCGCTACCTGGCTCATATGGACGGCACGTTAATCGGATTCGTGCACGATCCGGCCAG
>NZ_JBDIVO010000346.1:0-4783 GCF_039794385.1 Methylocaldum sp.
TGGCGTTTCTGATCGGAGCGGTTCTGGCCATTGTGATCGGCCTGTCGGCGACCTTGTTCGGCCTGGATCGTGATCGTGCGTTTTATCCCACGGTGATGATCGTCATCGCGTCGTACTATGTCCTCTTTGCGGTCGTGGGCGGTTCCATGAACGCATTGATTATTGAGCTCATCGTTGCCGCGGTGTTTTTGGGCGCCTCTATCGCCGGATTCAAGTACACCTTGTGGCTTATCGTTGCCGCCCTGCTCGCACACGGCATCTTT
The DNA here is from genome assembly GCF_039794385.1 of Methylocaldum sp. NCBI lineage: Bacteria > Pseudomonadati > Pseudomonadota > Gammaproteobacteria > Methylococcales > Methylococcaceae > Methylocaldum > Methylocaldum sp. Next base: position 264 of record NZ_JBDIVO010000346.1, read on the forward strand.
GATTTCGTCCATGGCCGGTTCATCGCAAACCCGGGCGTGCCGGCCTGGTGGCCTGCCTTCTGCCTCACGTATGACGTCGCTGCCGCGGCTTACCTCGGATGGCTGCTCACGCGTAAGCGAGTTCGGGCCGATGCCATCCCAGGAAGCGCATCGAAGCGCATCGCAAATTTCAAATAACTAGGTTTTTGATCCGCCGACCCGGCAGCTTATCGGGCTGGCGAGTCAATCGACAGGGCGCTCGGGATAGAACTCTTGACCGGCTATTTGATCTCGCCGAGGAGTTCGAGATCAAAACCACAGGTACGGTCGCCCAATCCGCCGATGCAGCTTACCTCCACGGCTTGCGTGCGTCTTCGCGTTACGTGCTCCACGACCCCGGCGATCAGCCCTCCCTCAAAATGGCAGAGTGTACGCCCCACGGGTTGGAGACCGCTGCACGTGACGCATTCGTAGACATCGACATGAATCTTGTCCTCGGTCAGCAAGGGGACTTCGATGATTCCGATCTTGAGGGCCGCGCAGAGCCCGAGAAAGTCTTCGAGCTTGCCGATTCCAAGACCCATGCCCAGTTTTTTGCCGGCGTAATAGGCCATCGCCGAGGCACCCCTGCCGAGGATATCTTCGATCGCCACCAGTCTCAGCAGTCTGAAGAGCGCCACACCGGCATCATCCCCGAGGCTGGGACGCACGATGTTCAAGGCGTTGGCAATATCGACCGTGGGGTACCCGGCTTCAAGCACTTTCGCCGAGCCGGTAAATGGGGTTGTCGAATGCATGAATGATGGTCCTCTTCTACTTGATCGTTGCGTCAGAAGTGCAATAAAAACCGTAGAGACATAAGGCTCATTTACCCTCGCCCTGTGTCATGATCGGCCGCCCGGCGCCCCCGACCTCAGTGGTTTAGCTCAAGCATAGATGAAAATGCGAAATGCAAGGTCTAACGCCGTCCAGCCAGGAGAACACCCTATTGACGAAATTTGACATCAAGAGCTAGTTTGACCTAGCTTCATGATGCTGATGCTCGAGCCGATGGCGGTGCCAGCGGGCCTCGCCTGACAGACAACCGGATTGAGATGTTCGTCCGCCGGGAGACCGCCTTCATTTCGGAAGCCTCTACCGCCCCTCTCTTTGCTTCTCCAGGATCGGATGATTCGTCAATCCGTTCCCGAAAGCTCGGCTTCCATATAACCGTGACACCTCTATTCGTTTATAAGGAAACGCGATGAAAGTTGACGTTGGAAAATGGGCCGTTATTGTTCTTGTGATCGCCCTGGCCGCCGGTTGCTCGAGCATACGGGCGAGGACCGAGATACTCGAAAACGAGTGGGCGGTTTACCCCGGCGTTCGGCAAGACGCGAAAGAGATCGGCGAAATTTTCGGCGGCGAGCGTTCGGCATCCGCATGGCTCAACGGACTGGTGGCATCCGTCCTTATTTTCGATCTGCCTTTTTCGGCCGTCTTCGATACGTTTGTGCTTCCATACGACTGGCATCGCGTTCGCAACCCGGGCGCTTCCGAAGAAACCCGCGACTCGTCGACAGAATCACCGGCTCCCGAATCCGGGGAAATCGAAGAAGCGCGTTGATCTGAAATTCATGTTGTAAGGGATCTACTCATGATGACCGCATCTTGCATGGGAAGCTACGGAATGGCACCCGTGAGCGAGCAATATCGCTTGAATATTGCCCTGGTGGCCGAGGAAGGTGCGGGGCTCCGCGCCTTGAAGGCGCTAGACGAAAGCGGACACCGGGTTGCGATGGTGCTCACGTCGCCTCCGGACACGCGCAAATCGGCCTTGTGGTCGTACGCCGAAAGGCGCGGACATTGTCTCTTGCCCGCCTCGGCCGTCAAGGACGCCGCTCTCGCCGACATTTTCCGCGAAGAGAATGTGGACCTCCTGCTCAACGTCCACTCGCTGCACGTCGTGAATGGCTCGATCCTGGAGGCCCCCCGGATCGGCGCGTTCAACGTGCACCCGGGCCCCCTGCCCCGTTATGCCGGTCTCTACGCGCCGGGCTGGGCCATCCTCCGCGGCGAACACCGGTACGGCGTCACCGTTCATCGCATGTTCGCCGGCATCGATACCGGACCCATCGCCTATCAGACGCTCTTCGACCTGACCGAAAGCGACACCGCATTTTCGGTGGGCCTGCGCTGCGTGGAAGAGGGTCTCTCTCTCCTCTCCACTCTGGTCGCCGCGGCCGCCCTCGACCCGGCCTCCATTCCCCACATCGAGCAAGACCTCACGATGCGCGAATACTTCGGCAGGGTAATCCCCGAGGGCGGCACGCTGTCTTGGGATCGCCCCGCCGCCGACGTCGACCGCTTCGTCCGCGCCTTTTGCTATTTCCCCTTCCCGTCTCCGTGGGGAGCACCGAAGACGCGGGCCGGCACTCGGGAGATCGGGATCGTGAAAACCTCGCCCACCGGAGAGCCGAGCTCTGCGCCGCCGGGGACGATCGAGACGATGCCCGGAGGTGAAGTGTGGGCCGCGTGCGCGGACGCGTGGCTTCGGCTCGAGGTGATCACGGTCGACGGCCGGCGCGTCCCGCCGGCCACGGCGCTCTCCGCCGGAGATCGCCTGGGCGCCTGACGCCGGGGACGGCGAGGCTGTGCCCGTGAATTCCGATGCGCGCCCGGCGGCTTCGGTGCGGCGCCGGGGCCGACGTGACCCGATCGAATGGCGAGCGGCTTCGCGACACGGGATTCGAGCTGACAAAGAGCCCGCCCGACGCACCCGTTCCGATACCTTCTGTAGCCTGAAGGTTTACAATGGCGCGCCATAAAAACATTACGGGGCGAACGGCAGCTTGGGGAAAGCCTATGACATCCGGGCTTCCCTGACTGCGCGAAGCCCGGTTTAACGAGTGGCGGAAGCCAACGAGATCAAGCCTAGGGGGAATTCATGTCGGTCGACATTCTGCTGACCGTGGTCGCCACGGCCACCGTGCAGTCCATTTTCGGCGCAGGCGTCTTGCTGTTCGGCACGCCGATCCTGTTGCTGCTCGGTTACGAATTCGTGGACGTGCTTATCGTGCTGCTGCCGATTTCGATCGCCATCAATCTGTTGCAGATCGCGAAGCACCATGCCCACATCGATTTTACCTTTTACCGGAACGTGCTGTTTCTGACGCTGCCGCCCATCGCGCTCTTTCTGTTCCTGGTGACTCATACCCGGATCAACATCGGCGTGTTGATCGGATCGTTTCTGCTGCTCATCGCCTTGAAGGAATATTCGCCGACCGTGACCCGCGCCATCGACGCCCTGATGAAGTACGAAAAGGCTTACTTCGCGACCATGGGCGTTATACACGGGCTCAGCAATCTGGGCGGCTCGCTCCTCACGGCGCTGGTGCACCACAAGGACTATGCAAAGGATGTGGCCCGCGTCACCGTTGCGGCTTCCTACGCCACCTTTGCCGTGGCGCAAATCCTCACCTTGTGGCTGTTCAGCCGGTCGCAGATCGATGTGCCTTTTGCCGAAAATGCAATCTATCTGGTAGTCGGCGCTCTGGTTTTTCTGCTGACCGACGAAATGCTTTACACGCACATCGAGCAAGCCAGGTACCGCCGCATCTTCGCGGGTTTTCTGGCCATCGCCGGAATAGTGTTGATGATTCGAGCTTTGAGTTAGATATGATGAGCCAACTCTTCGCCATCGCCTTGGGCGGATCGCTCGGAGCCGTGACGCGTTACCTGGTCGCCACCGGCATCTACGCCTGGCTGGGTCGAGGCTTTCCTCACGGCACCCTGTTCGTGAACGTATCGGGCTCGTTTCTGATGGGATTCCTCACCGAACTGATGCTGCAACGATTTTCGCTGGCCGTCGAATACCGGGCGGCGATTCTGGTAGGGTTCCTGGGCGCCTACACGACCTTCTCGACCTTTGCCATCGAAACCTTGTACCTGTTCGAAGAAGGCAATCTCGCCAAAGCCGGATTGAATATTTTCTTGAGCGCCGTGTTGTGTCTCGCGGCAGTCTGGATCGGACTGGTACTGGGCCGGCAGATATTTGCCTCCGATCTCTATCCCTGGCTCGGGCACGGGTTTCCGTACGGCGGCCTGGCGCTCGCCCTGACGATCGCCTTTACCCTGGCCGCAGCGGCCGAATTCGTTTTTCTTTACTTCGATCTGTCTACCCTGTACCGGGCGATTGTCTTGATCAGTCTGCTCGGTGTGATGACCCTGGCGGCGACCTTGTGGCTCGCATTCCAATTGCCCGAAATTCGGGCGGAGTTTCAGGGTCTATTGAGCATCTTCGCCGTGAATGCCCTGCTCGGCGTTACGGCGGTCTGGTTGGGCACACTCACGGGAAACTGGTTATGGCACATCAGCAAGTCACCATAGCGCGGATTTATCTTAGGGAAGGCGAACATATCCTGTCCAAGCTCATGAAGTTCCTGCACGAAGAGGAACGGGTGGCCGGCGTCACCGTACTGCGGGGCATGACAGGATTCAGTCGAAACGGAAAAATCCGTACGGCCTCACTGGTCGACCTGTCCCTGGATTTGCCCCTGGTG
>NZ_JBDIVO010000347.1:0-4780 GCF_039794385.1 Methylocaldum sp.
GTTGTTTATCGAGAGAGGTTCACGAGTTCATCGATAAATTTGTGGAGATCGGGGAGCTACCCTCCTTGGCACTGGATTCCGGCATCCCTGCCGGAATGACGGATTCGGAGGCATTATTCGAATCACGCAGACACTTGCGTATAAAGCTGAGAGCTCCGCTTGGGCGCTATGCCCGAGAAGCTCCGGCTTCTCGCAGCCGCATGCGAATCGAGACGCAGGAGCGTCTCGAAATAGGTTCCCAAACGGGAGTTTGGGAACCAGCGTAAAGCGGGATGCGGAAGTAGTAGATCGGGAATCCCTTCTCGACGCATCTGCTGCGACGGTCAGGGTACGGGTTTGCCCGAGGACAACCCCAGGCGTTCGCGGGTTTTTTCCTTCTGTTTCTCGCTCTTGCGGAGCAGCAGATACACGGCGCCGGCGCCGCCGTGCCACTTCTGCGCGCTGTGAAAAGCCATAATCTCGGGAAACATCGGCAGCCAACGCGTCAGATAGCTCTTCAGCAAGGGCTTCTGCTCCTTGTTACCGCGTCCCTTGCCGTGGCTGATCAGAGCCGATCGCACGTCGTGGCGCACGCAGTCACGGATGAATCGATAGACTTCGTGGCGCGCCTGCTCCACCGTCAGACCGTGCAAGTCCAACATGGCTTCGATCATGTAGCCGCCCTGCTGCAGCTTGCGAAAGACGCCGTTTTGAATGCCGTCGCGTTTGAAACTGATGATGGCCTCGGGATGAACGAATTCGACGAACGCCGTCGGAAGCTGGTTTTCATCGAAGGCGGTACCGCGCTGGGCCGATTCGCGCCTGTAAAGCTGGCCGGGCGTGGGCGCCTCGCGATGGGTCAGAATGGCTCGGCCGGATTGATCGATGGGCCGCACATCGGCCATTTCTTGCTGAAATAATTTTAGGTCGTCGTCGGTCATATCTTTTACCTCGATCTAATGTCGAGTTCGTGCGACGGGTTTGACGATCGTTGTCATGATCGATGTTCGTTTCGATCCGAACTCGGTCCGCGCCGCCGGGTGAAATCCGCCGACGGGCAGCAGCCGTCGAAAGGCTTACGCCTAGAGCATAACAAACTTTACCGGTAGACACGGAAGATTCCCGATGCTATCGGCTGAAACCAAAGCCGGATTATGTCGACGGAAAACGGGATGATCTATGAACCGCAGTCGCCGAAAGTTTCTCTTACGCTACGGGATTGCCGGCCCGGGCCTGCTCGCCGCCCGCGAACCGTTTCGACAACTCTACGGGAAAGAGGTTTCTCCCATGGAACAGACTCCCCACAGAACCAAGCTTTTTTTGTGCGGCGACGTGATGACCGGCCGGGGCATAGACCAGATCCTGCCGCAGCCTAGCGATCCCCAGCTCTACGAGCCCTATGTCAGGAACGCCAAGATATACGTCAAGCTGGCGGAACGGCTCAATGGCCCCATCTCTCAACCCGCCGATTTCTCCTACGTTTGGGGCGATGCCCTCGCTGAACTCGAGCGTGCCGGACCGGATGTTCGCGTGATCAACCTCGAGACGGCGATCACTGCCAGCGACGAGTACTGGCCCGACAAAGGCATCAACTACCGGATGCATCCGGCCAACACCCCCTGCCTCACCGCTGCCCGGATCGATTGCTGCGTACTGGCCAACAATCATGTGCTCGACTGGGGCTATCAAGGGCTGGCCGACACTTTGGACACCTTGAAACAAGCCTCGCTGAAAACCGCGGGTGCCGGCCGAAACAGCCGGGAAGCGGAAGCCCCGGCGGTACTGAATCTGGCCGGCAAGGGGCGTGTCCTGGTTTTCGGCTTCGGCTGCGATTCGAGCGGAATCCCGCCCGAATGGGCAGCGGCGGACGACAAGCCCGGCGTGAATTGGCTGCCGGATTTGTCGTTCGAAACCGCGCATCGGCTTGCCGATCGAATAAGACACATCAAACAGGAGCGGGACATCGTCGTGGCATCCATACACTGGGGCGGCAATTGGGGCTACGCGATTCCCGACGAGCAGCGACGTTTCGCGCATGCATTGATCGACGAAGCCGGCGTCGACGTGATCCACGGCCATTCGTCCCACCATCCCAAGGCCGTGGAGGTTTACCGGGACAAGCTCATCCTCTACGGCTGCGGCGATTTCATCAGCGATTACGAGGGCATCGAAGGCTACGAATCCTTCCGGGGCGATTTGGCGCTGATGTATTTCCCGACCGTGAATCCCGCCGACGGAACACTGTCGGATCTCGAAATGGTCCCGCTGCACATGAGGCAGTTTCGCTTGAACCGACCTTCCGCGGATGACTTCCGCTGGATTCGGGACCGGCTCGACCGGGAAACCGACAAGTTCGGCGGAGCCGTGGAAACGCTCGATGAGCGGCGTTTGGTCCTGCGCTGGCGCTGATCGAGTAGTTTGAATCCGACTTCTCAATCGCATTGCCGCTAAGGTAACAGGCGTCGGTGCGGCGTCGCGCGCCGCACGAATCGAATCGCGGGAAAAACGTGGGCGACCATGCGTCATGGCTTCGCCTAAAATTGTTATGGCCGTTCGGATCGCCCGCTCTTTTCGGAACCTAGGATATTTATATATAGGCCATGTAAGATACGTCGCCGTAAGCGCGCATCGGAAAACAAATAGAAGAAATGTTATTCAACTCGGTCGAATTCCTGTTTTTCTTTCTACCCGTCCTGCTGTTCGCTTTTTTCCGATTGGGGCGCCACAGTCGGCGACTCGCCGCCCTTTGGCTGACCGCCGGATCCCTGCTCTTCTATGGCTGGTGGAACCCGGCATATCTCGGCCTTCTGCTCGCCTCCATCGTTTTCAACTATCTGGTCGGCTACGCGATCGCACGCGGCAACGACATCGGCTCCATCCGCCGCAAGCGGTTTCTAACACTAGGGATAACGGTGGATCTCGCGTTGCTCGGGTACTACAAGTACGCGAATTTTTTCATCGATAGCGTCAATGCCGTCTTCGGCACTAGCCATGGCATTGCTGAAATCGTCCTACCTCTCGGCATTTCGTTTTTCACCTTCACCCAGATTGCCTTCCTCGTGGATGCCGCTCGAGGCGAAGCCAAGGAATTCGATTTCGTCCACTATAGTTTGTTCGTGACTTATTTCCCGCATCTGATCGCTGGTCCGGTATTGCATCATAAGGAAATGATGCCCCAGTTCGGCCAGGCATCGACGTATCGTTTCAGCCACGAGCACCTGACGGTCGGGCTGACGGTTTTTGCCATGGGCTTGTTCAAGAAAGTCGGCCTGGCCGATGGTGTCGCTCCCTATGTCTCGGCGGTATTCGACGCCGCCGAGAGAGGGGAGGTTCTCGGCCTCTTTCAAGCCTGGGGCGGTACGTTGGCGTACAGCTTACAGCTCTATTTCGATTTCTCGGGTTACTCCGATATGGCGATCGGGCTCTCATATATGATCGGCGTACGTCTGCCGATCAATTTCAATTCGCCCTATAAAGCGGTCAACATCGCCGACTTCTGGCGCCGCTGGCACATGACTCTGTCTCGGTTCCTGCGCGACTATCTCTACATTCCATTGGGCGGCAACAGAAAGGGACCGGTCCGCCGCTATGTCAATCTGATGACCACTATGTTACTGGGCGGACTTTGGCACGGCGCGGGCTGGACATTCGTCTTGTGGGGCGGTCTGCACGGCCTGTATCTGATTATTCATCAAGTTTGGCAGGCGCTCCGCGCTCGCTTGGGCCACGATCCCGCCCGCACCTCGATCGGCGGACGCATCCTGGGCGTGACCCTGACATTCCTGGCCGTTCTGTTGGGCTGGGTTTTCTTTCGTGCGCCGACTGTAGCCGGCGCGCTATCTATTCTGCACAGCATGGCCGGGTTGAACGGCGTCACTCTACCGGACGCCGTTGCGTTGCGCATTGGCCCGGTGGCGGCATGGCTCGGTGAATTGGGAATAGTGTTCACGCCCGGTGGAGGCCACGAGTTCCTCATGAATTTCGTTTGGCTCGCCGTACTCCTGCCAATCGTATTCCTGGCGCCCAATACCCAGCAGATCATGCAGCGTTTCAGGCCGTTTTTGGACTATCACTCGAAGGCCGACGGTTCGCGCCTCGCTTGGTCGGCCGAATGGCGATGGGCGCTGGCGATGGCTTTTGTGCTGGCCTCCGGCTTATTGTCGCTGACCCGACCGAGCGAATTTCTTTATTTCCAGTTCTGAAAGTCTCGAACCGTTCATGAAGCGCTACCTCCAGTTTTGGCTGATCTTGACCGGGACGATGTTGTTGGCGGTGGCGGCATGCAACCTCGTGGCGGACCCCTATGGCTTGTTCAGATTGGTGGACGAACCTGGATTCAACCGCATTAAGCCCAGTGCAGGCGCTCATGGAACCATGGCCAAGGCTTACCAGGTCTTGCGTGTGCAGCCACGTGGCTTGATTCTCGGCAATTCGCGCGCGGAAGTCGGCTTCGATCCCGAATACGAGGCTTGGCCGGCGGACTCGCGTCCCGTATTCAATCTGGCTTTGCCGGGCACCGGTACCGAGACCACCGTACGCTTTCTGCAACACGTTCTAGCCAATGACAATGCCGGCTCCAAAGTCGTACCCAAGGTAGTCGTTTGGGGTATCGACTTCATGGACTTTCTAATCGACGCCCGTACATCGCGCCGCATCGCCGTGACGAGCAAGGAAGGAAACCGCCTTCTGACCAACCTCGATGGCTCCCCGAATCCCACGCGAGCGCTACAGCAGGCACGTGATTATCTCGAGTCTACGCTTACGCTGGGCGCCTTCATCGACGCGATAGAGACGCTTGGCC
>NZ_JBDIVO010000348.1:0-4773 GCF_039794385.1 Methylocaldum sp.
TTTGTGGTCGGTGATTTTTAAACCTCGTTTTGGTCATAAGCCTCTGTACAGGCGCTTGAGAATCTCAAGGGCCCGAGTCAGATACCTAAGTGATGAATCGGGATTTGGATTGATCGTATTGGCTTAACCATGACACGCATGACGACGGGCGGTGGAAGGTTGCGAGTGGTTATGCCGTGGATAACTGATGGCCGGTACATGCCGGCCACTGCGCTGACTTTTGGAGACCAGACATTGGCCAGCTCATGCCGCTTGGTGAGCGGCTTGTAAACACCGATAGCACCTAACAGGATGGTGAAAAACTCCCCGATCTTTCCCCTTACCCCTCCCCGGAAGGCTTTTTTCGGGCGGGAAATCGGGTTTTCCGCCGGTCTGTCCGGCCTTTCTGCCCCCGAGCCAGGGCTTTTCCGCCCCCTTCGTCCGCTTCTGGGCAGACTTCGGGCGCCCCCCGCCTCAGGCAGGCGCTGCCCGCGCCTCGGATCTAAAGCTCCCTATTGCGCGGCCTGTCGATATGTTCCATCGGTGCCAATTCAATTCGATCGGCAGTGACGTGGCAATGCGGCGCGCCATTGGCAATGTTGTAACTGTTGCGGTGATGGAAGGGGCGAAAGCTGTCTGCGCGCTCCGACACATCGGGCATGACTTTCTCGATTTTCCAGCCGAATTCGGTATCCGTGACGCCGTAATGCTCTCGGTATATCCAGGCACCGCATTCGTCCTTGCGCCATTGGGTGGCGTCGTGATCCTGCATGACGCGACCTTTCTCCCAGATGGTTTGAATGGTGTCCTCATCAAAAGTCATTTGTGGCCTCTATCAGGAAGGGGGTTTCTCTGTCATCAGGTGGTTCAGGCTAGGCGCTCCGTGCACCGCATCGGCCAGAGCCGATGCGGTAAGCCATCGGTCAGCGACAGCCAAAGCAACATCCAGCCGGAAAACATCAGGTCGATGCCCACTAAAAGGCCCAATAACCAAATGGCAGCGGCCGGCCATTGGGCAATGACCAGGAGCCCAAGCAGCATCGAGAGGACTCCTCCGGCGAGCGGCAAACCCCAATGTTCCAAGGGGCGCAGCCGGAGCGCTTGGGCGATACGAAAAGCGCCGTTGGCCAGAAAGAGTATCGCGATCAGGAATGTGATCGACGGGATGCCGCTCATGGGGAACAAGATCAGTAACTGGCCGACCGCAAGGGTGAGCAGACCACTTAAGAGTGACGGCCAAAAGCCGACCCGGTGTCGCAGGCGAAAGGCATGGAGGCCCTGCCCGATGCCGGAGAAGACCAGAATCCAGGCGATCGTCAGTTCCGTCGCCAGAGTGGCGACGAACGGAAAGAAGATCGCAGCCACGCCTAGAAGGATCAACCGATGCCAAGTACGAGAACCCCCCTTCCAATGTTCCCGCACACCATCCATTCCCGCGCGCGAAGCAGTCGAAGAGGACCGTAAGGATGAGAGGCGCATAAGATATGTCCTTATATCGAAATATCGAAGCCCATTTATGGACAATGACGATCTGGAATCGTTTTTGTTCAAATTGTGTCTATTCCCGGTTGCTACGAGCTCCGTGGAGCTGGCTGGCTCGCCTCACCGGCGTCCACATGCAGCGGTGGGGACGAAAGGACAGGCGGCTTGGGAAGCCCAGCGGCATTTTGGTGTTATGAGCGCCAAGTTGACTATCCGACTAGGCTTGAAATCACGGCACTGAGAAGAAAGAGAACAAGCCCGCAGAGGATAGAGTCCAAACGCTTATCTAAGGCTCCGGCGGGCAGTGGCTCAACGCCGGGCGGTCCGGCTGACGGGCTATCTACGAGATCAAAGGAGGCGTATCGAAATGACGGAGATTCCAAACTGGTGGATGAAGGGTGATTGGTTCGACGCCTGTAGCTGCAACGTTCCCTGTCCTTGTACCTTCGCCCAGGCGCCGACGGGTAACCACTGCGAAGGCATCATGGCTTACCACATCCGTGAAGGTGCCTTCGGAAGCGTCCGGCTCGACGACCTCGCTTACTGGCGGGCCGAGATTCCCGTGCGGGTGAAGGCATTTGCCGAGGCGCTCTCGGGTCCGACCACGCCCGCTGGCGCTAGGGTGCAGCTCCACAATGCGCCCGGGTCGGAGGTGGGCCCCGGCCAGATCGCCACCTGGGCGCGGGCCTCGGATAACGAAGTGGACGCCTTCGGCTTTAGGTGGAACTGGGCCGGCCAGTCGAGCAAGCATATTCCCTTCGACTGGACCGGCCCTGTCTAGCTCCCTCTTCCGGTCCCCTCGGACTCCTCCGCACCCCAGCCAGCCGGCGCAGCGTGGGAACGAGAGGACGAGACGTCGCAATCCGTTTCTCTTCCCCATCTCGCTGAACTCGGAGTCTTCCGGTGAACGCCGCGGGTGATGACCCGGTCCAAAACCTAAGCAATCGATCTTTCCTAAGGCGGCGATTCATGAGAGCCGAACATCCAAGCCTAGCCCGCCGGCTGTTGCTGCAATGCCTTGCCTTGACTGCCGGAATGTTTACCGTAGGCGGCGCGTTTGCCGCGGAACCGACTCGAACGCCGCGGCAAACCCAGGGTCCTTTTTATCCGAACCGGCTCCCGCCGGACACCGACAACGACCTTCTGATCGTGAACGACTCCGTCACGCCGGCAGCCGGGGACGTGACGCATCTCACGGGACGGATTCTCGGCCCGGCCGGAGAGCCCGTTCCCAATGCCATCGTCGAAATCTGGCAGGTGGATCATCAGGGCATTTACTTGCACACCGCGAGTCCCAATCGTGAACGGCGCGACGAGAATTTCCAGGGCTTCGGGCGATGCCTGACCGGTCCAGGCGGCGAGTACTACTTCCGCACCATCAAACCCGTGCCTTATGCCGCCGGCGTCCAGCGCGCGCCGCACATTCACGTCATCGTCAACAAAGGCGGGCAGCGGATGCTGACCACGCAGCTGTACGTCAAGGGCCATCCGTTGAATGAACAGGACTTCGTTCTCAAAGGCATCCGGGACAAGGCGGCTCGCGAATCGGTCCTGGTCGATTTCACGCCGGCCGCCGATTCGCGGATCGGGGGACTGACAGCACGTTTTGACATCGTGATCGGGAAAACTCCGGAAGCCCCCTTGGAAGACTAGCAGGGCGTCGGCAAAGAATTGCCGACCTACTCCGGCTTCTTTCTCCTCTTCTTTTGGCCGTATGCCGCTCGGCCAAAACAAATGTCAAAAAAAGAGTGCCGGATCGGGCTCTTTTCGAATCGGCGCAAGTCAAAGGGGAAGGGCTAACCCTTTTGGAGATTTTTCATGCCTAAGGATAACCCAACCAATAGTTACGAAGACTTTCTGCTGAACGAACTCGCGGGACTGAGCGGACTCGACGACGAAGAGGTACGGGAGATTTTGAAGAAGATCGAGGAAGAGAAGGCTGAACACGAGAACGACGCCGCCGAGAAGAGACATTGAGCCGCTTTGTCGAGAGAAAACCCTGAAAAGCGGCCGTGGGCCTAAAAGGCGGAATACAAAAGCCCGGAACCGATTCCGGGCTTTTTCTTGGGCGAATCACGCCCCCGCCGCTCAGCCGTGCGTCGTCGCTTTGAATTGCCTCAACAGCGCTCGCGCGGCACCTTCCGATGAGGCCGGGTTCTGTCCGGTAATCAAATGGCCGTCGGTCACCACATGTGGTTTCCAGTTCTCGGCTTTCGAATAGTTGCCGCCATTTTCGCGCAACATGTCTTCCACCAGGAACGGAACCACCTCGGTAAGCCCGATTTCTTCCTCCTCGGTGTTGGCGAAGCCGGTGACCGACTTTCCTCTCACCAGGGGAGAACCGTCCGCGGTCTTTGCATGGCGGAACGCGCCCGGTCCGTGGCACACCGCGGCCACGGGCTTGCCGGCCGCGTACACGGCTTCGATCAATGCGATGGAATCCGGATCTTCGGCGAGATCCCACATGGGGCCGTGGCCGCCGGGATAGAACACGGCATCGTAATCGGCATCCGAGACTAGCGACAGCTTGACGGTGTGGGCTAGCGCGACTTTCGCGGCCGAGTCCTGGTTGAAGCGCATGATCGACTCGGTTTGCGCATCCGGATGAAAGCTTTTGGGGTCCACCGGCGGCTGCCCGCCCTCGGGCGAAGCCAGAACAATGTCTACGCCGGCATCGCTGAAGACGTAGTACGGCGCGGCGAATTCTTCCAGCCAGAATCCGGTTCTCTCGCCCGTCGTGCCGAGCCTATCGTGTGAGGTCAATACCATCAGGATGTTCATCGTCGTTTCTCCATTCAGCTTACGGCCAAGGCGATCTTGCCGAAGTGGGCGCCCCGCTCCATGTGGCGAAGGGCATCGGGCAACTCGCCGAACCGAAACACGCGGTCCACCACGGGCCGCATCCGGTGCTGCGCGATGGCCTCGTTCATGGCCTCGAACATCGCTCGACTGCCGACGAAGATGCCTTGCACGCACATGTTCTTCATCAGAATGGGCGTGGGATCGACCTGGCCGCCGCCGGACAGAACGCCGATCAGGCTGATACGCCCGCCCATGCGCACGGCTCGGAGCGATTGGCCGAGGGTGCCGGCGCCGCCGACCTCGACGACATGATCGACACCGACGCCGTCGGTGAGTTCGCGCACGAATCGGCCCCATTCGGGCGTGTTCTTGTAGTTGATGCCTTCCAAAGCGCCGAGATCGAGCGCTCGCGCAAGTTTTTCGTCACTGCTGGAGGTGGCGATCACTCGCGCTCCGGACAGCTTCGCGAACTGCAACGCGAATAATGAGACGCCGCCGGTGCCCAACGTC
>NZ_JBDIVO010000349.1:0-4758 GCF_039794385.1 Methylocaldum sp.
GGGTTGCGGCAGCGGCGATCTTCCGAGGGCAATCGTTAGATGGTGCCGAAAACAAAATATCCCGGTTTCTCTAACTGCTGTCGATTTCAATAGCTCTATTGTTCGCTACGCGAATGCTCAATCCAAAGACTTTCCTGAAATACGCTATGAAACGATAGATGTCTTTTCGGACGAGTTCAAACGAAGGCGATTCGATATTGTCGTGATGAGCTTGTTTCTGCACCACTTCGACAACCGCAAGGCAAGAGCATTACTGAAGAATTCTTACGACCAGTGCCGGCTGGCGGTTGTGGTCAACGACCTGCACAGAAGTCCTGTTGCCTATCACCTCTTTAAGTTATTTACCTTGGTTACGGCCTCAAACCACATTACCCGTCACGATGGCTTAATCTCCATCCTGCGGGGATTCCGGAAAAAGGACCTGGAGAGGCTAACAAATGACATTCCTGAGGCAAAGCGGAATATCAAATGGAAGTGGGCATTTCGTTGGCAATTGACGTTGGAAAAGGAAAAGGCGGTTCCTGTAGCGGGCAAGGGATAAAGCGATCGTTCGCCGGCTTGGAGTCCACGTTTCTTAGGGCTTCCGGCCTTAAAAGTATTCCTCGCGAGGCGAAGCCCAATGCCTTAAGCCGGCTCCGTTCGTGCTAAACGATAGCAAGCTCGTTTCGCGGCGCTCGCAGTTCACTTTACGCCGCGAAACCCGACCTTGTATCGGCGCTAGCGCCGACCCCCGTTCCTTGCGATCTACCCGAGACTATAGCCCATCCTTGGGGCCCGCCCCCTTCGGAGCCAGCCTTCGGCCGTCCAAATTCGTCTGAATCGCAAACGGGCCTTTAGTCGACCCCTTCCTTCGGTTTTGTCGACTCGCCCGCATCCGCATTGCTCCCTGTCTCCCGATAAGTGCGGTAAATTCCCGCTTGCCTTATGGACCGTTCGGTACAATAATGTGCTGCATGAACGTTGGCCGACCTTTGGAATTCGATCCCGAACAGGTGCTGGACGCCGCCATGCAGGTCTTTTGGGCGAGCGGCTACGAAGCAACCTCACTGCAAAACCTGCTCGACGCGATGGATTTGTCGAAAAGCAGTTTCTACCAGTCGTTCGGGGGCAAACGGCAGTTGTTCGAGCGCTGCCTCAAGCGTTACCGAAACACCATGGCGGCGGCCATGCTGGACAGCTTGAACCAAGCCCCGTCGGGCCGGCAGTTCATCGAAGACAGGCTGTCGTCCGTGGCCTCCGAAGCCTGTAGCGGCGAGAAACCGCGTGGCTGCCTGGTGATGAATACGGCGAACGAGTTCGCGCAGGGCGATCCGATCGTGGCCGAATGGGTTGCGCAGGGCGTGGACCAGTTTACGGCGATTTTCAAAGCGGCGGTGCAGCGGGCGCAAACAGAGGGCACCATTACCGCCGACAAGGATCCGGAGGCGCTGGCCCGTTTTCTCGTCAGCAGTATGAGCGGACTTAAGACGATGGTAAAAGCCGGCATCGAGGGAGAAGAGATTAAACGGATTATTCAGATCGTTTTGAGGGCAATCGATTGAATTGCGTGACCCATTTAAACCCGAACTGAGGATGACCATGCCTGAAGTCCACATGTATAGCACCGCGAACTGTCCCTATTGCGTGGCGGCGGAACGGCTGTTGGCCGCCCGGGGCGTACGGAACATCGAGAAACGCCGTATCGATATCGATCCTGCGCTGCGTGCGGAAATGATGAACAAGACACAGCGCCGCACGGTGCCGCAGATTTATATCGGGGAAGTCCATGTGGGCGGTTACACCGACTTGGTCGCCCTGGACCGAGAAGGCCGATTGCGGGAATTGCTCGAAGCCGATTCAAGCCTTCCCATGTCATGAGTACGGGCGGCTTTTTTTGGCCACTTTTTTGAACCGATCGATACAGATATGGGTCATGCAGGTTAACCCCAGAGGAACGGAACCTTGCCGCCAATATTCCAGATCGAAGGAGGCTGTGCAGCCGGTTTTTTTGCCCATTTCTGTACCGGTTAGTCCACAAATAGAACTTGTCCTTGCTCCACCGAGGTTTCAATGACTACCCAGAACGCCATCGATCCAGCCGCCGCACTTGCCGAAATCGAGCAAACGTTTGGCTTCATCCCCAATCTGTTTCGGGCCTATGCCGATTATCCGCCGCTGTTGGGCGCCAATTGGGCGAAAGTGAAAGCCATCCTGCTGCAGGGTGGCTTACGGCGCGAAGTAAAGGAAACCATCGCCCTGCTGGTCTCCAGGGACAACGCCTGCGCCTATTGCATCGACGCCCATGCTGCCGCCCTGCACATGCTGGGCTTCTCGCCACAAGACGTCGCCGCCATGGAACACACCCTGGGCGATACCCATTTCAGCAGCCGCGAGCAAGCACTCATCGACTTCGCCCGCCGTGCCAATCGCGAAGCCAATCGCATGGCGGCGGACTTGAAACGCCTGTCTGCCCAAGACATTCCCATGGCGGAGGTCATCGAAGCGCTGGGCGTAATGGAGTTGTTCGCCGCCTTCAACCGTTTTGCCGACGCTTTGGGTGTCGTTCCCGATTCTTTTCCATCCCCGCAGCAATGAGCGTTCGGCGCCCGTTCCCACCGAGGTTTTCCGCGGATTGGCCGCGCGGGCCGGCTAGAGCGCTTTTCACCGCAATTCAGCGGTGAGAATCGGGAAATTCGTAGGTCGGCAATCTGCTGCCGACACACGTGGTCGGCGAGGGGCTTTGTCGGAAGGGGCGTCCTGGCGCTCCCAGGACGGTCGTTTGCGATTGGAAGGGTCGCGACTAAAGCGACCGTTTGCGATTGGAAGGGTCGCGACTAAAGCGACCGTCTGCGATTGGGAAAGGATTGCCGATCTACTCCACCTTGGGAGAGCGCTACGCCAAACCAGAAAATGCTCTAACCATCTTTTTGCCCATTTTTGGACCGATACGTCCGTAACTCACTACACATAGGAGCACATCATGTCATCCGAATACCAACTTTCACTTCTACCGAAAACCATTGATAACGCGGAGCCTCGCGCCCAGTCGGCTCTCGACAGCGCACGCAAGCAATTGGGTTTTATCCCGAACATGTATGCCGTCATGGCCAATTCACCAGGCCTTCTGGAGAGTTATCTGCACGGTTACGCCCTTTTCCGCACGGAGTCCGGTTTTTCGCCGGTCGAACAGGAAGTTGTGTTTCTGACCATCAGCCGCGAAAACGGCTGCCACTATTGCATGGCTGCCCACAGCTTCGTTGCCGACGCCATGTCCAAAGTACCTCCCGCCGTGACTGATGCCATTCGTGACGGTAAGCCCATTCCCGACGCGAAGCTCGCCGCGCTGAGCGCATTCACCATCACTCTGGTGAAAACCCGCGGACAGCCGAGCCGTCGGGATGTGGAACACTTTCTGGCCTCAGGCTATAGCGAACGGTCCATCCTGGAAATCATCCTCGCCATCGCCGTGAAAACCCTGAGCAACTATGCCAACCATCTGTTCCACACACCGGTCGATCCGGTATTCGCCAGCCGCGAGTGGAAGAAGTCGGCCTAACCATCGACTTCGAAGAAGGAAGACAACGACAGGGCACATGGCAGGATCGGGCGGCCGTATACGCCCCCCGATCCCTGCCGAATCACGAACAACGACACCTCAACTCAATTAAAGGAATCACACGATGAATACAAAACAGACCGCAGTCGTTCTATGGAGCTGCAAAATGACTTTCTCAGCGAAGGCGGCAAGCTATACCCCTTGCTAACCTCCGTGCTCCAAGAAAATAACGTTAATAAGAACCTGAACCGACTCATCATGGACGCCCGCGCTCAAGGCATGCTCATCGTGCACACGCCCATTCAATTTTCGCCCGACTACCGGGAGATGGGTCATTCTCCCTACGGCATCATGAAAGTGGTGAAGGATGCCGGCGCCTTGATTCGGGGTACTTGGGGCGCGGAGATCGCGCCCTTCATCGATCGTCAGGAAAGTGATCTCGTGATCGACGGGAAATCCAGTATTGATGCCTTCGCCGGAACCAACCTCGACTTCGTGCTGCGCGCTCATGGCATCACGACTGTCGCGCTCGCCGGGCAGCTCACCAACATCTGCATCGAGTCCGCGATGCGCTCCGCCTATAACAAAGGTTATCGGGTGTTCGGCATCACCGATGCCAGCGCAACCATTGACCTCGAACAGTACAGGTTCTCGGTCCAGAACAACTGGTCGATGTTCTCCCTTCCCGCAACACACCGGAAATTCCTGGACCAAGCCGCTGTGCCTCGCTGTGGCTCCCACTCGCAGGAAGCCGTACCGGCCTCCTGCTGCGCCTGATTGGAGGTGAGGGGCGATTCCGACTCCTAGCATCCCGCAGGAATAGCCGATCGAGCAAGAATCGCCTGCCCCGAAAGAAAAAGGCGTCACGCGCGGGCTCCGCCCAAAGCTTTCCGGATCGCGTGTGCATTTCGTCACCCGAGGGACCGCTAAGGACGGAACCGCCGTGGCATAGCGGGGCATTCCATCACTGGCGATATGAGCCGGTCACTGCTTCCGGCGCAATCGGCCCTTAGAGCATTTTCTGATTCGGTGTAAGGGAGCCCCATATGTAGGTCGGCAATCCCTTGCCGACGTACCGGCTCGGCAAAGGGCTTTGTCGGAAGGGCAGCTCTGGCGCTCCCAGAGATGCCGTTTGCGATTGGGAAGGGATTGCCGACCTACGTTCTTCCTTCCCGACACGAATCCGTACACCGGGATGAAAAACGCTCTAATTCATACCTAAT
>NZ_JBDIVO010000350.1:0-4755 GCF_039794385.1 Methylocaldum sp.
AATCAATTCACCCCAGCCGAAGGCGCCAACCACTTCCGCCGAGCCTGTTTTGTCGTACGAACGAGAAGAAAACGCTCTAAGCGCCGGCACGGCTGCATGACCGAGAACCGGCGATGGGGACTCAGCCTGTCAAAAATGCCGGAATTCTCCGCCGTGGCTGTAAAGCGGCCCTCATTGCCCCGACTCGGGGGCATTCGTGGCGCCTTCGTACAGGTGATTTACCGGATTCAGTTGGGATTGCAAGGACCTGAACCGCGACTCCAATAGTTCCATGAAGCTGCGCCGGTCGCCGGTCCAGCGCATCGGTTCGCCCACGAACATATCGCAGAAAAACGGCACCAGCAGGCACTCGCCCTTGGGCATGGCTCGCCCCAGTCCGTGCGTGAACACGGGAACGACCGTCGCTTGCGGGCAGTGCATGGCGAGATGGGCGATGCCGGACTTCAGTTTTTGCATGGTTTCCGGCTCGCCCCGGGTGCCTTCGGGGAAGATGATGAGTACACCGTCCTGGGCCAGTATCTCGTGGCATTCGCTCAAGGGATCGTGATGGCGGTTTCCGCCGCCTCGCGTGACCGGCACGATGCCGATGACATTGCGCGAAAACCATGCGAGCCAGGGTTTGCTGAGAAAGTAGTCGGCCGCTGCGGCGGGACGTACCCGGTGAATATCGCGCAACGGAAACAGCGACAGCAGAACCAGGGTATCCAGGTGGCTGTTGTGATTGGCGGCGACGATCGCCGGGCCGCGCGTCGGCAGCCGTTCCCGATTGCGGATATTGAGGCCGAGCACGAACAGGGTGACGGGACGCGCCACCAAGAGGACGAATAACAGGCGGAGCAGGCGCTGCATGATCAGTAGTGCAGATAACGGATGAAATGGAAGAATAACGGAGCGGTGTAGGTGAGGCTGTCCAACCGATCGAGGATGCCGCCGTGACCGGGCAGCAAACTGCCGCTGTCCTTGACGCCGATGTCGCGCTTCAGCGCCGAGATGACCACGTCGCCGACGAAACCGCAAATCCCGATCAAAAGCCCCGCCAACAACGACTCAATCTCCGTCAGCGGCGTCAGCCAGGGTGCGATCAGCCAGGCCAGCAGCGTCGTGGTCGCAACGCCTCCGAGGAAACCCGCCCAGGTCTTGTTGGGACTGACGTTCGGGACGATCCTGCGCCTGCCCAGGCTCTTTCCCCAGAGATACTGCGCGACATCGTTGAGTTGCGTCAGCACCACCAGAAACAGCAGCAGCGTCGCGCCGTTGTAATGCGCGCCCACCGGCTGCGGCAACACCAGCGGATAAGCCATGTGCGAGAGACAGAACACGGTGGTCATCAAACCCCAGCTGATGATGCCGGCCGATCGCAGAAACCCCTGTGTATCGCCGGCCAGTACCATGCGCAACGGCAGGAACAGGAACATGTATACCGGAATGAAGATGATGAACATGCCGTACCAAGCCATGTGCACCCAGTAGTACTGAACCGGGATGGCGAGATAGGCCCAGAACAGAACGCGATAATCGGCACGGCGCGTCGGGATCAGCGAAAGGTATTCCTTGAAGGCGAGAAAGCTCACCAGCCCCAGCACCACCACCGCCGTCGACGGACTGGACACCACCACCAGGCAGAACACGGCGACGATCAGCCACCAGGTGCGTACACGCAGCCGCAGCTCGGTGTAGTCCTTGTTCGGATACCGCTTCGGGAGCAGGAAAGTGATTATCGAAGCGATGGCGAGCAGTATAAAAATGCTGGCCAGCGCATACAGCAACACATCGGGCAGGTGCGTCAAATTCATGACTGCGCCTCCCACTGAACCTCTTTTAGGAGCGCGCGAGCGCGGTTCAACACCGTAACCAGCGACAACAAGGCGACGACCGTCAGCACGACATTGAGCCAGGACCCGGCAGGCCACCCCAACCCGATGACCAACCCGCAAGCGCCGAACACGAACGCCCGGTCGCTCTTGCCCATGGGACCGTCATAGCGGCGCGAGGCGCCGACCGTCACGGCGCACACGCCGACGAACTCGGTCAGCCAGGCCAGCAAGACCACGGCCACCGCCAGCCAGGCATGGACGCCTGGCAAAATCGCGAACGCCAGATACAGCGCGGCATCGGAGACCAAATCTCCCGCTTCGTTGAGCAGCCCGCCCAGCGCGCTTTGCTGGTCGTACTGCCGCGCCAGCATGCCGTCGATGGCATTGAGCGCCATGCGCACGAACAAAAAGACCGGCAAGCTCAGCCACAATGACGCGCTCTGCGGAAACCACGCCAGCGCCGCGCCCAGAGCGACGGAAAGCGCCGCCGCCAATACCGTGATCTGATTGGCCGTAACACCGATAGCCGCCAGTTTTCGAACGATGCCGCTCAGGCTTTGCTGGAACAGGGGTTTGAGTTGGTAAATGCTGGGCATGATGTTGTCCTTATTCTTTTTTTGAAGCTTCGGAGTTCATTTTTCTGGGCATAGCTGGTCCGCCTCGCGCAAGACGGTTCTCAAGCTGTTCGATGCACCTCAAATCAACGCCTAGGAAACCCGGCATAGTTTGCCAGTAAAACGAATGTCCCACCTATTGCGAAATATCACGACCCATACGGCCTAATTGTTTTACGACCAGAGGGTCTGCGTACCTAGGTCATACTTGAAGGAAAGACATGGCTATTGATCACCCACAACTTCAGCGCTTTCGCAAGCAAACGGCCATATTGCGGTAAGCCGCGGACAATTGGAATTCGAATGGCGGCATCTCATCAGTCGGTTGGAAACGCGCGATCCGAGATGACTGGGATCATCGGCGTTCGCACCCCGGAGCCATACCCGCTTTGTGTTACCCGGCACCCGGCAGTATTGCCGAATTGGCAAATGGGTACGGCGGGAAACGGTCGGGCTTATTTGTAGATATCTGTGGATATATTCCCGGTGGAGAGGTGTCACACAAGGAATGGCTGACAGGTTTCGATCAAAGGAGTGATTCAAACATGGACACGCAGCGTATTTTCAACCCGCGCATTTTCTCCGGGGTTTTGGCCTTTGCGATGCTGGGTGGGCTTTGTTCGTCTTGTGCAACGATGGAGGCCGACCGGGCGAGGGACACCGAGCAATTGCTGGCCGCGGCAGGGTTCAAGGTAAAACCCGCCGACACCCCGGACAAGCTCGCCCATGTTAAGAGCCTGACCCAGCACAAGCTGGTGCCGCACGAGAAGGACGGCACGGTGTATTACGTCTACGCCGATGCCACGACGTGCCGGTGCGTTTACTGGGGGCCGGAGGAGGCTTACCAGCGCTATCAGCGATTGGCAACGCAACAGAGAATCGCCGAAGATCAAAGAATGGCCGCCGAAATGAACGAGGATGCCGCCATGAATTGGGAACTGTGGGGACCGGGATACTGGTGGGCTTATTGATTTGCGGAAGCAAAGGGGCCCGTAGGTTTGGCCATCGCGGTCCTTCTTTTTTGGGGGCAGACTTTTGCTATAGGTCTAGATCTCTTCGCGCGAAACGACGATGCCGAGTGAAACGGAAGCCGCCGAAATGAACGGTAAACGTCTGATCCGTCCACTGACCCTTTAGAGAATCCGGACGAGCGGAAATAAGCCATGCTGCACAGGCAACTCTGTTCGGTTCGAAACATCATCCTTGCCGCGTTCTTGCTCTCGGCAGTGTCGGGCGCGACGGCAACCTGGGACCATGCGCACGGCGATGCCGCCAACAGGGGATTCGTCAATGTGGATACGGCACCCGCCGCAAACGACCTGGTGCGTGTCGCCGATCTCGGCTCGTTTGCAATAGGCGCCGGCCCCGTCATCGCCGCGGACGGTACGGTTTATCTCGGCAATCGGGCCGGTCTGCTGAAAGCGTTCGCACCGGACGGTACGTTGAAATGGACGCGCGACACGCCAGGCCATGAAATCGTGGCCTCGCCGGTCATCGGCGCCGATGGCTCGATCTATGTGATCGGCGCGAGGACCGTGCGCGATCATCGCGGCGGCCAGGTAGTCACCCGTAACGAGTTGACCCTGTATCGATTCACTTCCACCGCCGCCATGCTTTGGGCGGCCCCCTTTCCGGAAGGCACCCTCACGCCGGCTCAATTCGGAACGGGTGTGACAAGCGCGGCGCCCAACATCTGGCGCTCCGGTGCGACCGAAGTCATCCTCGTGCCGGTCCTTCACCGTAGCTACAACGGCCACGTGATCAGCATCGTGGCGTTTTCCACCGGCGGCGGCGTTCTGTTCAACCAGCCGGTCACCACCGTGGATTACGGCGACATAACGGGCGGCGCGAGCGTCGGCGAGACTTTGTGTGGGATATTCTTCTTTCTTCCTCCTTGTTTTCTCGAGGAAACGGTACCGATACCGGAGCCCAACGAATTGCCGCCCGAAGTCAATCCGCCAATGCCGAGCGTGGCCCTGTTCACATCGATCGGTAACGAGCCGTTCGTGGTCGTTGCCGACAATTATCAGAACATCGTCGGCTACACCTTCTCGCCAGAGGCCGGCTTTCAAGAGAACTTCCGCAAGCACATCACCAACGATGAAAGGGGAATCAGCATGTCCTCGCCCGTCATGCTCGGCGACGGGCATTCGGTCGTGCGCGGCAATTCGGATTCGCAAGGCTGGGTTCTATTCGCGGGGCCGCATCCGGTCAATTGGACGGAAGTCGTCGTACCCCACACCGGCACGACGCCGACGATCACCGGAGACGGCAAGATCGTCATGGTGGACCGAGCCGGCGGAGTCACCTTGGTGAGCACCTATCCG
>NZ_JBDIVO010000351.1:0-4754 GCF_039794385.1 Methylocaldum sp.
AGATACACCGTAATGAGTTGAGTTTGCCAGTCCATGGTCGTCTCTCCGAGGGGTGTTGCAGAACCCTCCTCAAGAGACACCAATGGGCTGGCACCTTCTCTCCGTTAGCTCTTAATTCGCATTAAAGTAACCATCGAGGATAGATCCTTCATCGATGGGAATTTACTCGAAGTTGCGCGCACTTTAGCATAGCTGGGCGTCGCGATCCGTGAAATTATAGGTATCGCCCATCGAAGCCACCATAGCACTGGCGGTGAACGGTATAATGCCAAATTTATCAACAAACCTCCGGCTCATAGCATTTGCTCGGTGCCAGTTCTGAATTTGCGCATTGAGTCCAATTACCTGTGGATTCAGTCCTTTCAGGTGAATCTTCCATAATCCATTGCGTATAGATCTCCTGAATTCTTTCAGCCCCGATCGGCTCGATGCCAAGACGACCCAAGGTCGATTTCAAGTCCAGCAAACAACCCTCCGGATCTGAAATCCAGTTCGAGCCCCAACAGCGCCAAAAAGTCCAGCCGATCCGCTCTAGGGCCTTTTGCCGTTTGACATCCTGCGCCCACTGCAGCGGTCCGTGGTACTTGTCGCCATCCAGTTCGACCGCCAAGCGACGATCGTTGGCGCCCTCGATGACGAAATCGATCCGGTAACTGCCGACCGGGACTTGCGGCCGAATACGGTACCCGAGATCAATCAACCGCCGACCGAAATTCCGCTCGAACTCCGATTCGCAGACATCGAGAACGCCCTTGGACTGCGCCGTCTTCCCACTCCCCATGGGGTTCTCGAAATGCTCGATGACCGCATGCTTGAGGTCGGTCGGCTTAAGCTGACTCTTCGCCACAGAACGCACCAGGACCATCCGATCACGAGCCCTGGAGAGCGCCACGTTAAACCGCTGTTCGTACATCCTGCCGGTCTGCGCGCTGATTGTTTCGGGGCACGCCACCATGCTGAGGAAGATAATGTCGCGCTCCTGCCCCTGAAAGGTCGACGCATTACCGCACATGATGTGGTGCCGCTCGACCACCTCGATCCCAAGCTCGCCGATCAATCGATCATAGATGCGCTTGGCTTGTTTGTCGCCGATCAAGGAAATGACGCCAATGGAGCGATGCTGGAAGGCGGAATCCTGCGTAAGTTTCGTGACTTCCCGAACCACCACCTCGACCTCGGCCTCATTGATGTCCCCTACCCTTCGACCATGCGGGATGTAGATGTCCACCAAGGGCGGATCGAGCCGTTCCGTGGCCTTCGGAATCCGAAGTGGAATGAGCGCATTGTCGTAGAACCGGCTGGAGAACCGGATAATCGGCTCAACACATCGGAAGTGCTCGCGCAGCAAAATGGCTTTGCCAGGGAAAACCATGGACCCAAGATCGTAAAGCGAAGTGGTCGGCTCCATTTGATCACCAAAGGGAAGCCCCGTGAGATAGGTCGTCCGGAGTTGCACGATTTTCTTGTCATCGATGCCGACCATGAGGGGTGATACCTGCTTGTCATCACCGACGATCAGAATTTTCTTGCCCCGCATAATCGCCGGCAGCACCGTCACATCGGACTGGCTCGCCTCATCGATGATTACGAGATCAAAAGCATTCAATTCCGGCGGCAGTTGCTCGGAGACGCGCCATTCCGGCAAAATCCAGCACGGCACGCCATCGGCCGCCTCCAGGGAGGCTTCCCGAATCATCCGCCGGTACCGCACCGCGGTCTTGCCGGTGCCCTTACCCAGCTTCGCGACCGCCGACACGAATTTAGCAAGGGCCGTTTCGATCCGACCAGAGAGGTTCTTCTTCAATCCGAGGAAGGTCCTGAGCCGAACCACATCGAGGAAAAGACGCTTTTGTTCCGCTTCCGCTTCAGCCCGCTGCTCCGTGAGTCTTTGCGTGACTTCCCGATCGCCGATTGTCCGAATGTAGCCTTGCCCCTGGGACCAGCACCAGGCGTCGAGCCAATCGGAGGGCGTCCAAGGGTCCGGACGGTCCGCTTCGACAGGTTCACGCGTAAGCCTTTCCGCCCACCGCAGAGCGCCAGCCTGCGCTACTTGTTCCACCAATACTTCCAGACGGGCTCGTAGCGGTTGAAGATCGGCCAGGCGGCGCGCCTCGTCAATCAAAGCTTGCCACAGCTTGAAGAGGTCCCCGGCCGAGATCGCCTCGTTACCGAGATTTTCGGCTAATTCCCGAAGATCAGTGTGGAACGGCAAAGACTTGTTGCCAGCCAAAGCCAACAATTTGTCGCGCACGGCTTGCGCTTCGAGAGTTTCGGCTTTATCCAGATGAACTGCGAGAATCTTTAGCACGTAATCACAACTACCTTGGTGCAGCACCGTTTTCGGCTCAACCCCATAAGGAAAGAGGCGCGAAAGGCTCGCCCGCCGGTCATCCAGGCTGGCTAGGGTGGCTTTGAGTTGGGTGATGAGCGTCCCGAGGCGGAAGAACGTCAGTTCACGAGTATCCCGTTCTTCGTCAAAGGTCGGCGCCTCGAACTCTCTAGCGATCGACAGCCAGCTTTTTCCGAAGGCATCGAGCGTCTTGGTCCAGCGGCGATACGCCAGGACATCCTGCCACTGCTCAGGCTCCGTGGGCGCTTGGCCGCCATGGAGGACCTTGTTGATTTGCTGGCGTAACTGGCTTTTGAACAATGCCGGCATGAGGCCGAAGGGATTCTTGCCTTGTGCGAGCTTCTCCAAGGCACGATCGAAGGCCGCATCCGTGAACTCAACCTCCGGAAGACTTATCCTGCGGATCCGAAAGCCGCAGCCCTCCTCATGAAGTGCGATCCATTCATCGAACGCTTTCTCCATTGCCGGCCATATCAAGGGATCGGCCTTTTGGTCTCCCAGAAAAATTTGATATGACCGCAATAACCAAGGCTCAGCCTCGATCGCCTGGTAAAACTCGGCAAATCCCTGAAGCCAGTCGCAAAGGGCGCGCGCCTCCTCCAAAGCGCCGTCCGAGTCCAGGGTCATGATCGGAAGATCCGCCTCCAAAGTGTGCTGTTCAAGTTGTGCCAGGCGCCCGATTTCGGCGTGAGCGGATAGAATGCGGGACGCCTCCGGTAGGGCCTCAAACGATGGATAATCCTCAAGGCCATACACCAAATCGGAGCCCAGCTGCGCCCGCAAGGATCGGATCTCTTCGATCACGGCTTCGCCAAAGCGGGGCTCATGGCGCTGCTCCAACGTCAGTTCATCTTCGAACCAGCGATATCGATCCCGCTGTTCGGCCAGCTGCTTTGCAAGCGCCATGGGCAGGATCTCCTGTCCCCGGAAGGACACGGGATTCAGGTTCCGTTCTGCCTGTTGACGTAGCTGGATATCGATTTGCTCGAGAAGCTTTTCTATCTCTGCCAAACGACGTTGCTTGCTGTCGACATCCCGCACGCTGGCTGCCACATCGATTTGCTTGGCCTCATGAGCCAGGACGTTGACCGCCCGCTCCAATTGTCGCCCGCCTTCCCGGTCGTTGTGGATGACCGCAATAGCTAGACTCTGGATACTTTCGGGTAACTTGGATTGAACGGCGGTGAGGGCCTCCGGGGTTTTGGCCGTCACCAAAACCCGCCGGCCGGTGGCCAGATAGTGACAGATGATGTTGGCGATCGTATGGGTCTTGCCCGTCCCGGGTGGACCTTGCACAACTACGCCGGCGGTATCCTCGTGATCGAGGCGCCGGACGATCTCGCCCTGCTCGTCGTTGAACGCCAGCGGGAAAAAGTAATTGACCTTTTGATCAAAGGCTCGATTCGCGATTTCGGCACTGGAAGACGATTGCCCAAGATCCCCCTGCCAACCCCCGATCGAATTCGGCAGGTCAAAATTCGTGTTTCCCAGGTCAAACCCGATATCGCCATGCACCGCTTCCTTGCTGGGTGGCGTAACGAATTTAAGCGCGGCCTGCGGGAGGCGCGCTTCATCCTCGGTCCTCTCCACGGCATCGATAAGGCGCTGGATATCCTCGCGCCGGAAATCTTCCATCCGCTGACGGACGTACAACACCCAGGTATCGGTAATCCGGAGGGTGTCATCGGCCTTGGGCGGTATCCTCGTGGAGTTGCCCTCAGTTTCATCGGGCACATAAAGTCCGCGGGGCGATAACTTGGCCGCCGCCATCCGGAGAATGGGATCAAAGGTTATCCGCTCAAACGGCGAGAAACCCACATCGGGATCGTTGACCATCGCCTGGAACCGGGGCGCAGCCTCTTTCTGAAAGTATTTGCTGCCTTCCACCTCCAGCGCATGGAAAACTTTCAGAACCAGCATCGGCGCAGTGTTGCGCGGGCGAACGTACAGCGTCCCTGCTTCGTCCATCTCGATCTCGACCTGCTGCTCGATCAATGGAAGATTGAGGGTCTGCTGATCGATCTTCCAGCGCGCCACCCCGAGCCCAAACACCATCTCGATCGGGTTGTCTGCGCCAAGCGACTGCATGCGCTGGTGGATCTGATAGAGCTTGTTATAGAAATCGATGCTGCGCCGTCTCGGTCGCTCCACTTCAGCCCATTCGGCCCAGGGCCCTTTCAGGTAATGGTCGAATTGCGACTGGAGGTCCGGTAGCTGAGCCGAATAGAGAAGCACGTCGAGCACTTCAGGCGGCTCAGCAGCCTGGTTTTCAGTTCCCACGATCTGGTCGGAGCTGATCTTTCCCGATGTCTGCATCTCCGACACCTCATCGAACGGGAGGCGTACAATGCGTTTTTCGATCAGTTGCGGGGCTTTATCCGGGGATGGATGTGCATCGACGGTG
>NZ_JBDIVO010000352.1:0-4735 GCF_039794385.1 Methylocaldum sp.
CCCGTTGGATACGGCGCAGATGGGCCATTAAACGCTCGCCCATCGCGTCCGCATGGCGGTCGAGCGTCTGCTCCTTGACGAATCGCAGAGTCGCGGCGCCCGCCGCCATGGCCAATTGGTTGCCTCGAAACGTGCCGGCGTGCGCGCCGGGTTCCCAGCGGTCCAGACTTTCGTGGTAGACCGCCACGCTAAGCGGCAGTCCGCCGCCTACCGCTTTCGAAAGCACCAACACATCCGGCAGGATGCCGGCATGCTCGAAGGCATACATCGCTCCCGTGCGTCCTACGCCGGTCTGTACTTCGTCGGCGATCAAGGGAATCTCCCGTTCGCGGGTGATGCGCCGGATTTCGCGAAGCCACTCGTCCGGCGCCGGAATCACACCGCCCTCCCCTTGCACGGCCTCCAGGATCATGCCGGCGGGCGGCGCGATGCCGCTGTTGGTGTCGTCCAACAGCCTCTCGATGTAGGCGACGGAAGCGCGCCAGGTCGCCTCGCCGCCGAGATTGAACGGGCAGCGATAGGCGTAGGGATAAGGCAGGAAATGCACCTCGGGCATGAGTCCCCCGATCGCCAGCTTGGGCCCGGTCTCGCCGGTCAAGCCCAGCGCGCCGTGGGTCATGCCGTGGTAGGCCCCATGAAAAGCAAGGACCGAACGCCGACGAGTGGCGGTCTTGACCAGCTTGAGCGCCGCTTCGATGGCATCCGCCCCGGACGGCCCGCAGAACTGGATACGGGCGTGGCCGGCGAATTCGTTCGGCAGCGTAGAGAAAAGCTCCTCGACAAAAGCGTCCTTGACCGGCGTCGTCAAATCCAGGGTTTGCCAGGGCACGCCATCGGCCACCGCGCGTTGCACCGCTTCCACCACCACCGGATGATAGTGCCCGAGCGTCAAGGCCCCCGCCCCAGCCAGGCAATCGATATAGCGCCGTCCGTCGGTATCCTCGACATGAATGCCTTCGGCCCGGCGAATGGCGATGGGCAGCTTGCGCGGATAGGTCCGGGCGTTGGATTCGAACGCCGTCTGCCGATCCAGATAATACGCGTTGCCCGAAATATCGTTCCGCCTCGTTCGATTCGATGACGCCAACGATAATCCGTCGGCCCCGGCTAAGGGTTCCTGCGAGGGAAGGTCAATTTTCGGCTCCGCAACAATGTGCGTCATGATGACAACTCCGTTTCAGTTTTATGCGATTCGTTGCCCGAAGCACTTCCGGGCATCTGGTCCCACTGCCATGCGGCACCGGGCATTTCCGCAAATCCTTGCCCCCTCTCTTCCAATCCCACTGAATTCAGTCCTCCACTGGCACCAGATAAAGCCGATGAACGAGATCATCGACTAAAAAAGGCGTAGGAGTTCCTTCCACCCAAGCCGAGTGTTGGTCGTCATAATGTGCCGACAGCGGATGCCCGGATTGGCCTCCCGGCATATGGAAAAGGCCGTTGAGTTCATGACCCGGCGCGACCACCATACGCTCGCTGGCTCCATAGCCGGGCGAGTAAACGCGGACGCATTCGCGGCATCCCGACACGGGAACCGGCGGCATGTCCAGGAAGGTGCCGAGCAATGGAAGCGCGGATGAAAACGGATGGGCGATAGACACGCGATTGACCGCGCCCCAAGTCAGCGATTCCGCGGACTCGCCTCCATACTTAGCAGAGATGTTACGCTCCGACCGTATCAGGAGATCGCGGAGAAAAGCATCCCAATCCGGATAGCGTTCTTTGTGAGGCAACAATTCCGGCAATTTCGCCTCTAGAAGTTGCTGCAAGGGCTCATCGATGGTCGCTCTCTGAAGCCGGAAGCCGGGATCTAGGCTACGACACCTCGTCAGGTAGGGAGAAATAACCTCGTCGAGCAACAAGCGGCGAAATTCCACCAGCAGCGCAAATCCTACCGACCCTTTTTCCGCGGAACCGTCCCACCTTTCCAAGCTCTCCCGCCAACGTTCCCCCGCCTCGCGCGCATCGCCGGGCGGAAGAGACAGGGCAAGCCGTTGATAAAACCGATAGAACTCCACCCGCGTGTCGAGTTGCAGGGTAAGCATATCCCGCTCGTCGAGATTATTGGCCATGGAGAGTTTTTCGGCGATTCGGTGGGCGCGGTGCCCGTGGTCGAAATCATGGCCGATGACATAGGGATAATCGTCATTGAGCATCCGCTGATTGGCGTTGACGATGAAACCGGCTGACGGATTCACCGAGCGTGGCAGCTCTTCGGGCGGAATGTAACCTTTCCAGCCGCGCGAGCCATCTGCCCAAGAGCGGGTAACCGATCCGTCGAAACCGAAGCGTCTCGGGATTTTCCCCGTGTAAGTCCAACCGATGTTGCCTCGGCTATCCGCCGCCATGGCATTCAAGGGCGGACCGCCGCCCCGGTTGAACACGGCCTGGGCGGCAGCGACATCCTCCACCGCATCCAGGTTGAGAAGATGCAGGTCGGTAGCCTCCGGATCCAGGGCGGTCCAGTGCACGGCCACCCGCTTGCCCAGTAGGGGTTCGGGCAGAGCGGGTCCCCAGATGGTTTCCAGTACTTTGAACGTGCGCTCGGTTCCGTCCCGTACCGGCACCGTTTCGATGCGTTCGCCGAAGCGGGCAAATCCCTGAGGCGTGCGATAGCGTCCGGGATCGTCCGGATCGAGTTCCAGTTCCACCAAATCGACGAAATCGCCCTCTATGTTGGTAAAGCCCCAGGCCACCTTACCGTTGGAACCCACCACGACCAGAGGGATTCCCGGCAAGCCAAGACCGGTAAGCTGCACGTCCTCATAGCGAATTTGCACCCGGTACCATATGTTGGGGACACGTAGCGACAAGTGCATATCATTTGCGAGGATGGCTCGTCCGTCCCAAGTTTTCGAAGGACCGACCACCCAACCGTTCGATCCCTTGGGGGCAGGACCGTCCGTTGCCAAACCGGCGTAGTGTTCTCCAGCATTCCTCAGCAAGGCAGACAAGTCCTCCTTGGGAATCGGAGGGAGCCGAGTCCGAGAGGCTTTGCCGCTTAGAAGTCGGTTGGTGTAGCGATCGACGGCCGGAGAGAAAAACGCATTTACCGCTTTCGGCAGGGCGGCCTCCATGACCGTGGCCATGCGCTCCGCTTCCCCCGTCCATCCCAAGTCCTCTTCCATGGCCAGCACCACCAGCAGGCTGTCCTCGGGCCGCCAAGCGGAAGGCCGATATCCCAACAGCAAGAATTCGAACGGTACGACCGGCATGGACGCCATTCCCTGGTTGATCCCCGCTGCATAAGCCTCCAACACCCGCAACTGATCCTCCGGAAGGCGTTTCACAATAGCTCCGGCCACATGTTCGAAACCCATTACCCGATGCCGATGGTCCGACTCCACCAAATCTTCTCCCATGACCTCGGCCAACCGTCCCGCCATTTGCCTCCTCAGCAGATCGAGTTGAAACAGGCGGTCGCGAGCGGTCACAAAACCTAACGCATAAAAGGCGTCCTCGCGGGATTTTGCCGAAATCGAGGGAATTCCCTGGCTGTCGAATTCCACCACGACGCCCGATGCAAGCTCAGTAAGCCGGTAAGTCCCCTGCTCGGGGGGCAACGATAGTCGTAGCGAGCAATACCCCGCCAAGCAGCCGGCACCGATCAAAATGACGGCGCCGAAAAACAGGCGATGCGTTACTTTCGTGCTCGTTCGGTTCCACCGCCGTGACGACATTCGGTTCGATAGCTCTGCCGAAACCGCCGATTTTTCTTCCTTGTCTCCAGGGCTCGAGCAACCCATTTCAGGCTCCATGGCCGACCTCTAACATTGTCGTAGTAGGGGCGGCGAAATTTTCGGCTCTCCCATGGCTATCGCTCGCCTCGGCCACCGGCACCTCGAAAAGCTTTCCGTCCCGCAGCTTGAGACAACGATCCGCCAATGAAAAATACGCATCGTCGTGAGTAATCACGATAACCGTCTTTCCGCGGGATTTTAGGGAACCGAGAATCTCTCGGTAGAAAATCCTCTTGAATATCGGATCCTGATCCGCAGCCCATTCATCGAACACATAGAACGGACGATCTTCCAGATAAGCAACCAGAAGTGCGAGCCGTTTTCGCTGCCCTTGCGATAAATTGACCGTAGAAAACTTACCGTCCTTGACGGTGACCTTGTGAGCGAGGTCCAGATGCTTCAGGTATTCCCATATTTTGCTGTTGGATTCCAGATTGTCGAAGCCCAATAGGTTTTCGAACAGGAAAAAGTCGAAAAAAATGGCCGAGAAGTGCTGTCGATAATATTCGAGATTTCCATCGTTTATCGGTTCGCCATCCAACTGTATTTCTCCGCTTTCCGGCCGATATAATCCAACCAATAAAAAAGCTAACGTGGATTTCCCGCTGCCGTTTCCTCCAATAATAAAAACGATTTCACCGGGGTATAGAGTTAGGTCGATAGGGCCGAGTACGAACTCCACGCGCCCGTCTTCTCCACGATAACAATGCTGGACTTTCGAAAGCTCCAAAATCGGCGTACGCGCTTCGGGATCTCTTCTTGGAAGCAGCCCGTAATCCTGATTTTTGCCGGAAAGCCCTTTCTCCAGAGCGTGAATCTTTCCGGCCGACACCCTGGCTTTCGACAGGATAGGAATAACTTCGAGCAGAAGCTGGAGCGGCATAGCCATGTATAAAATGATCAAACAATAGCCTCGCGCGATCTCGGACGGAATTTCCTGCCACTGAGGCAGAATGAAAAGAATCGTACCGATCACTGCGTAAAACAATCCGTTT
>NZ_JBDIVO010000353.1:0-4729 GCF_039794385.1 Methylocaldum sp.
AGGTCGGCAATCCTTTGCCGATGCAGACGCACGGTCGGAGCACGGCGTCGCGAAAGGATTCGCGACCTACGGCGGTACGGTCGTAGGTCGGCAATCCTTTGCCGACGAAACCGCCCGGCCGGGAGATGGCGTCGGCAAGGGATTCCCGACCTACCGGGTGCCTCGGTCAAGCCGCTTCGGCTCCCGTCCTCATGCGCTGCATGACGACGGCGACCGCGGCGGCGCGGGTGCCGACGCCCAGCTTTTCGAAAATGTGCTCCAGATGTTTGTTGACCGTCCGGGGACTGCTGCCGAGGATAGTCCCGACCTCGCGGTTGGTTTTGCCGCGGGCGATCCACATGAGGATTTCCGCTTCGCGGAAGGTAAGTCCGAGTTCGTCCCGCAAGGACTCCAAGTTCCAGTCGCCGGAAAATTCCTGCAATAGCAGCAGGTATTCGCGTCCGCTTTCGCATGGGGCGAGCTTCGCGGTGAATTTCTTGCCGTCGCGATGAAGCGTGAACAACTCGTGTTCCGTGGTTCCGCCCGGAGCGATACGGGCTAAAGCCCAATCCAGAAGTGTCTTGGGCAAAAAGCAGGCTGAGGTCTCGAAATCGAACACCTTGATTCCCGAGAACGCCGCCAGCCAGCGGACGGCCGAGGATGTCAGCCAGATGATCCGCCCGGCGGCATCGATGCTGATCGTCGCGAATCCGCTGCGCTCCAGGGCTTCTTCCGCGCGGAACACCATCCGCGACTGGGCCAGATGTGCTTCGACCCGGGCCAGAACCTCCTCATGGCGGATCGGCTTGACCAGATAATCCACGGCGCCTTCGCGAAAACCCCGGAGCAAATCGTTCAGCTCGCCGAGTCCGGTCATGAAAATGATGGGAATGGAGCGGGTCGCGGGATTCGCCTTTAGGTGGCGGCAGGTTTCGAAACCGTCCATGCCCGGCATGACCGCGTCCATCAATATGACGTCGGGTTCGGCGTAGCGAAGCTGCTCCAGGGCGGAAGCGCCGTCGGTCGCAACCAGTACGCGATAGCCAGCTTCGTCCAGGGCGTCGGAAAGCAGGGCGAGATTGGCCGGTACGTCGTCCACGATCATTACCGTGCCTTGGCGGTATTGACGTTTTAAGCTCATCTTAGACCTCGCTGAGTGTTTTCTTGATGTCGCCGAGACGGAACTCCCGCGAAAGCGCCTGGAGATGCTCGGCGAACGGGATGTAGCCGGCATCGCTTCCGGCCAGCGTGTCCAGGCGGTCCGCAAGGCCCCGAAGATCGCCGATGCGGGCGAATGCGGCCAGTTCTTCGAGGCAGTCGGGCGGCGGCCTTAACATCGGCTGCGCGGTGTCGGGGGCGGTTTCGATTTGCTCCGTATCCTCTCCCCGATAGAGCCAGTCGAGACTCAAATGCAGTTTGAGTTTGCGCAGGAGTTCTTCGATCTGAATCGGCTTGGCCAGGAAATCGTCGCAGCCGGCGGCGCTGGCCGAACGGCGGTCGCTTTGGTAGGCGTTGGCGCTGACGACGATGATGGGGGTCTTGAATCCGGTCTGGCGCAGGCTGGCCGCCGCTTCGATGCCGGTCGTTCCGGGCATGATGATGTCCAGCAGAATCAGGTCCGGATTCCATTCCCTGGCCTTCGCCAGGCATTCTTCGCCGGAACCCGCTTCCTCGAGAACGAACCCCAAGGGGGTTAGCGCCGAGGTCAGAATGCCGCGATGCTCGGGTTGGTCGTCGACCACCAGGATCTTGCGGCGCGGACCGCGGTAACCCACGATGTCGCCTTCATCCCGAACCTCTTCCGCGCCGCGCAGGCTGGGAAGGAACAAGCGGACGGCAAACGTGGAACCCTTCTGAGGCTCGCTCTCTACCGTCAGTTCGCCGCCCATGATTTGCGTGAGCATCTTGCTGATGGTGAGCCCCAGACCGCTGCCGGGAATGGCGTTGCCGCGGGTTCTGGGCAGACGCCGGAAGGGCAGGAAGATGGTTTCGATCTGGTCCTGCGATATGCCTTCGCCGGTGTCCGTCACCTGGAACCGAGCGATTTCTCCGCTGTAGCCCACACGGAAAACGATTCCGCCCTCCTGGGTGAACTTCACGGCGTTGCTCAGCAGATTGATGAGAATCTGGCCCACCCGCTTTTCGTCGCCGCGGATCCGGCGCGGCAGCACATCGACGATCTGGCAACGGAAGGTCAGTCCTTTCGCTTCCGCCTGCGGCCGGAACATGCGCACCAATTGCTCGATGAAGGCGGGAAAATCGATAGCCCCGTGCCGCAGCTCGATCTTGCGCGCCTCGATGCGGGCGATGTCGAGAATGTCTTCGATCAGGGAAGAAAGGTGTTCCCCGCTGCGCTGAATGATCTCCACCGCCTCCCGGCGATGTGCCGGGATGTTCGGATCTTTGCGCAGGATCTGGGCGTACCCGAGTATGCTGTTCAGCGGCGTTCGAATCTCGTGGCTCATGTCGCTCACGAAGCGGCTCTTGGCTTGGTTGGCCCGATCCGCGGCCTCGCGTGTTTCCTGGAGCATGCTGTCGGTTTTCTTATGCTCCTCGATTTCCTTGAGCAGCAGAGCGGTTTGTTTCCCGGATTCCTCCTGCGCCACCTGACGGCTTTCGTTGCTGAGCACGATCCACCACGCGGCGAGGCCCAGGAAAACCAGCAGCGCCGAATAGACCTTGAGGAAATTGGCGAACAGCGCTTGAGATAAAGCCTCGTCCCCGGAAGCGGCTGCCAGGATATCCTGGTAATAGATCACACCTACGAAGACGCCGGTGAGCGCGGCGAGCAGCAGGTAAACGAGAGCGAACTGAATCAGGCGCAGCCTGAATTGCGGCGACAGGCACGAGGGCAGCCAGCGGCGGCTGGCCCGTTCGAGCTGGTCCTTGAGCCGCGCGTTCGGTTTGCAGGTGTCCAGGCAACGGGCATCCAGGGTGCAGCAGAGCGAGCAGATCGTTCCCTGATAGGCCGGGCAGTACGCCTTGTCTTCCAGTTCGAAATCGTTTTCGCAAATGCAGCATTTGGCATGGGGCGTGGTCGAGCCCCAGTCGTTGCGGTCTCTCGCCAGATAGTGGCGGCCTCGGGTCAGCCAAGCGATGACCGGCGTCAGCAGAAAAGCGGTCGCCAAAGCGATGAAGGCCGAAAATGCTTGCGGCAGCGCCCCGAACAACCCCGTGTAGGCTGCGGTCGAAATCGCCGAAGCACCGAGCGTGGACAGTACGCCGACCGGGTTGATGTCCGGCAGGTACGCTCGCTTGAATTCGACGAAAGGCGGACTCAGGCCCAGCGGCTTGTTGATCACCAGATCGGCCACCAGGGCGCCGATCCAGGCGATGGCGACGTTCGAAAACAGGCCGAGGACCCGCTCGAGCGCGCCGAAAACGCCGAGCTCCATGAGGAGCAGGGCGATCATCACGTTGAAGACCAGCCAGACCACTCGACCGGGATGGCTGTGGGTCAGCCGCGAGAAGAAGTTCGACCAGGCCAGCGAGCCCGCGTAAGCATTGGTGACATTGATCTTGAGTTGCGATACGACCACGAACAGTGCCGTTGCCGCGAGCGCCAGCCTGCCGTCGTCGAACAGGTAGCCGTAGGCCACCCGATACATCTGGGTGGGTTCGTGCGCCCGCTCGCCGGCGATGCCGTGCTTGAGCGCCAGATACGCCAGGAAAGCGCCGCCCAGTTGCCGGGCCATGCCCAAAAAGATCCATCCGGGGCCGGCGATAATGGTGGCCGCCCACCACCGATATCGGTTGCGATGATTCTTTTCCGGCAGAAACCGTAGAAAGTCCACTTGCTCGCCGATTTGGGCCACCATGGAAAAGGCCATGGTCGCGGCCGTTCCGAACAGTATCCAGTCGAACTGCGCGCCGCGATTCTCGCTTCCGGGGAACAGGGCGAGTTCGGTCAGAGCCTCTGGTTCGCGCCAGATGACGGCCGCGTAGGGTGCGACAAGCAGCACGATCCACAACGGTTGGGTCCAGAGCTGAAGCCGGCTGATGGTGGTGACGCCGAAGGTGACGAGCGGAATGACCGAGAGGGCGCTGACGACATGCGCTGCGGCGATGGGAATGTCGAAGTACAGTTCCAGCGCCAGCGACATGATGGACGCTTCCAGCGCGAATAGGGTGAAGGTGAAGGAGGCGTAGATCAGCGAGGTCAGGGTCGAGCCGATATAGCCGAACCCGGCGCCGCGGGTCAGCAAGTCCATGTCGATGTTGTGTTTGGCGGCGTAGTAGCTGATCGGGAGCCCGGTGAGGAAAACGACGAGGCCCACCGCGATGATGGCCCAGCAGGCGTTGACGAATCCGTAGTTGATCGCGAGAAAACCGCCGATGGCTTCCAGAACCAGAAACGAGATCGAGCCGAAGGCGGTGTTCGCCACCCGGAACTCGGACCACTTCCGAAACGACCGCGGCGCGAACCGAAGCGCATAGTCTTCCAGGGTCTCGTTCGCGACCCAGGCGTTATAGTCGCGCCGTATCTTTACGATGGCCTGACGGCTCAATCCTTCCAAAGCGATGGTTTGCCTCTTGTCTGATCTTGTTGTTTTTATGCCGAGTGCAATTCCAATTTGTCGCTCGAATTCAACAAGGTGAGCAAATCACGTGCCGTTGAGTTGACTACAGGGAGAAGGCAGAAGAAGAGGGTGTTGCTGAACGGTCGCCGCCCCGATTTGGGGCGAAGACCGCAAGATTGCACGCTAAAAGGGCGGGTGGCGGCAGGAAGCCGGCGTCAGGCCTATTTCCG
>NZ_JBDIVO010000354.1:0-4675 GCF_039794385.1 Methylocaldum sp.
TTATAGAAGAACCACCCGGAAAACCCGGCAAACGCCATGGCGGCGGCCAGGGACGCCCAGACGGGCAGGGTGAAAGGACCAAGGCTTACCAGCCATCCGGCGACAAGCGATACGGCGAGGATGCCGGCCATAATGGCGAAGACTCCTCCGCCGAGGAGCAGCATTCCGCTGATACCCGATTCAGCGAGGTCCAACGTGAAATCCGCTTCATCCTCCTCCCGCTGTTGGCCGGTTGACTCGACCTGTTTGAGTTT
This sequence comes from Methylocaldum sp., assembly GCF_039794385.1. Classification (NCBI taxonomy): domain Bacteria; kingdom Pseudomonadati; phylum Pseudomonadota; class Gammaproteobacteria; order Methylococcales; family Methylococcaceae; genus Methylocaldum; species Methylocaldum sp. The sequence goes on from NZ_JBDIVO010000354.1 coordinate 255, forward strand.
GAGCGCTTTCTTGCGCACTTTATCCCGTTCCCGGGCCTTGGCGCTCTGCTGTTTCTTGTAAAGCTCGATGCCTTTGGCGATACCTTGCGCCACCAACTTGGTTTGTTCCTTGGTTTGCCCCGGCTTCTGGATACTCCTCGCGACCTTGAGCGCTTCTTCCTGGATGCTTTCGTTGATTTGAGTCTGAATCGACGGTCGAGAATCGGTCTTGGACATGGTGTTTCAGAAGAATGAATTTAATTTCCTCACGTTAGTCCAGGAATGGGGCGTTTGACAATTGCTTTCATAAAGCGAGCCGGATTCAAACGGGTTGCCTCGGCCATCCCAGAGGTCTATTTATTCAAGGTATCGATCTCCCGGAGCTTATTACTCGTGATTTCAGAACCCGCAATCGACGCCGAACGGATTCGAAAGGCCGTGCAATCGGGCAAGGCAGCCGATGCCGAAAGCGGCGGTTTGCGCCATGTCCGATTCGTTCACGATTTCGAGGACATTGCGCGCGGCACCGTCATCTTCGACGAAGGAACCGTTTACGGCTATCCGGCCATCGGACGGCTGCTCGCGCTGCGAACCGGGCTCGCGAAGCAACTTTCCGGTCCTTTCTGGATGGAGGAGAAAATCGACGGTTTCAACATCCGTGTGACCCGAATCCAGAATAGCCTCATCGCTCTGACCCGCGGCGGTTACGTTTGCCCCTTTACCACCGATCGCTTGCCCGATCTGCTGGACACAGCGATTTTCGACGATCAGCCGGATTTGGTGCTGTGCGCCGAGGTCGCGGGGCCGGACAATCCCTATATAGAGAGCGCGCCGCCGTTCATTTCGGAAGACGTGAGGCTGTTCGTGTTCGACCTGATGCGGCGGAACAGCCCGCGCTTTCTGTCTCAAGACGAGAAAATGGAGCTGATCCGCCGGTATGCCCTGCCGTCGGTCGAGATCTTCGGACGTTTCGAAACCAGCGATATAAAACCCATTTCGGACATCCTGAAGCAACTCGACGAGGAAGGCCGCGAAGGCGCCGTGTTCAAGGAGGATTCGCCCCGCCAGCGGCGCACCAAGCATGTCACCGGCAGCGCCAATCTTTCGGACATCCGAACCAGCGTCTACAGCCTTCTGGATTTGTCGCCCGAGTATTTCACCAGCCGAATTCTGAGACTGGCATTGTTTGTCGACGAGCAGGAGCTGGAAGGATTCGACGATTTGAACCGGCGGGCCGGGGCGGCATTCCTGGACGGTTTGCAGGAAGCCATCCGGCAGCACCGCAGCGAAGGCCGGGTTTCCCACCGCTTCCGCTGCCGTTTCCGCGATCCGGAAAACGCCCGCCGCTTGATCAAATATCTGAAACGGGCCTCGGGCCACGTTCAGGTCGTCCAGCGGGAGTTGAAGCCGGAGGGCGGATTCTGGCTACTGGAGTTCGACCGCATCTATCCGTCGCTGAACGGTCTATTGAGCGACTGGCTGGCCGGGAAAGTGGTGTTCGATTAGCGTTTCCAGAACGCTGCGGAGGTTTTCCGGCATCAGGATTTTTACGCCGACCTTGTCGGCCCATTTCCGAAGTCCCTCGTCGGCGGATATCAGGACGCCGTCCAATTCGTACGCCAGCAGCAGCACGTCCATGTCTTCGCGGCTGTCGATGATGCCCTGCCGCAGCGCTTCCCGGTAACGCTCCCTGAGCCGGTTGATGACCCGTCCCGCGTCCTGGATTTCGCCGGTTTCCCGGGCGGCCTTGGCGTATTCCTCGGCGATGTGCTGGCCGCGGTCGATGCGCTTGCGCACTTCTTCGATGAGTTCGTAAACGATCTGGGCGGGAATCTGCAAGTTGAACTTGCGCGGCGAGCGGATGCGTACGCTGGCCTCGAAAGCCGGCGGCAGTTCGCCCATGTTTTTCATGAGGCGGAGCTCGTCGTACACCGAGCGCGGCATGAAACATTCGACGGACGTCTGGCGGACCAGTTCGAGAAAGCCGAGTATGGCGCTCGGCGAATCGACGCCGAATTGGGTGTAGATGTCGGGATTGGTGAAAACGCTGGTATCGAGGACGAAGCGCTCGGTCATGGCGGCTCCTGCGCGGGTTTTGGAAGGTTATAGCCAACCGGGTCGCGAACCGTCAACCGTTACTGCATGCGATTCGTGACCGGCGAGCAATGCTTTTCATTACCCTTGGAATCACCCCGGCCGCACACGTTGCAAACCTGGCATAAGGGGAATATGTTGAATCCGGCGGCCTAAGCCTGAGGAGAATGCCCCGAGTGCGGACGTATCCGCTTATTCACTGAGAGGAGTTGCATGAATCTGGAAAAAGTCGTCTTTGGTTTCTTCATCGTTCTCGCCGCCACGCTCAACTTTGGCTTCTTCGTCGGCGAAATCGACAAGCCTCATCTTCATCATGTCTCCGAGTTGTTCGCCGCCATCGTGGTGAATCTGATCGCCACCGTGCTCAAGTTCGGCGATCGCACGCAGATCGGCGCGATTCATCTGGCCACCAGCCTGGTGGCCGACCTTCAGTTGATCGCCGCGGCCGTGGACTGGGGCTATGCGGTTTATATGTCGGCCGAGGGGCTGACGCCCGGAGCCATGGCCAGCGTGGTTTCGCTTGCCGGCGGTGCGATGCTCGCCAATCTCATTTCGGTGACGATGCTGATCGCCGAGACGGTAATGCTGCGCCGATGAATACAAGCCCGATAAACACCGCCTTTTTTGTCGCGCTCCGCCACATGCGGGCGCCGCTGATCTTCTTGATCGGGATCTTTGCGATTTCGGTGGGCGGGCTGGTGCTGATTCCCGGTGTCGATGCGCAGGGAAATCCCTGGCGGATGGATTTCTTCCATGCGCTTTATTTCATCAGTTACACGGCAACGACCATAGGCTTCGGCGAAATTCCCTACACCTTCACCGATGCCCAGCGACTGTGGGTCATTTTCTGCATTTTCCTGTCCGTGATCGGCTGGGCCTACGTCATCAGCAAGCTGTTTGCCGTGATTCAGGACCGCGGTTTCAAACAGGCGCTGACCGGACAACGCTTCGCCCGTTCGGTAAGAAGGCTGGGAGAACCTTTCTATCTGATTTGCGGTTACGGGGAAACCGGCCAGTTGCTGGCCCGTTCGCTGGATTATCTGAACATCCCGTTCGTGGTGATCGACATCGATCCCGAGCGTATCGACGAACTCGATTTGCAGGATTATCTATTCGATGCGCCAGGCCTGGCCGGAGATGCCCGGCTGCCGAACAATTTGATCATGGCCGGCTTGATCCACCCGAACTGCGTGGGCGTCATCGCCCTCACCAACGACGACTCCGCCAATCTCGCCGTCGCCATCGCGGTACGGCTGTTGAATCCGGAGATTCCCGCATTGTGCCGGGCGACGACGGTCGACGTGGCCGCCAACATGGCATCCTTCGGTACTCGGCACATCATCGATCCGTTCGAGAAATTCGCGGAATATCTCGCGCTGGCGATACGGTCTCCCGGCTCCTACCGACTGCTCGAATGGCTGACAGGGCTGCCGGGCACGGAACTGGCCGCCGAGCGGGTGCCGCCTCGCGGGAATTGGCTGGTGTGCGGCTACGGGCGATTCGGGCAGGCGATCGTTCGTCATATCACGCACGAACAGTTGGACGTAACCCTGATCGACCCGAAGCCGCCCAGCCGCGAAACGGCTCTGCCTTGGGTTCTCGGCGTGGGCACCCGCGCCGAGACGCTGTGCGAGGCCGGGGTGAACGGAGCGGTGGGCATCGTCGCCGGTACCGACGACGACATCAACAACTTGTCGATTGTGGTCACGGCGCGCGAGCTCAACCCCAATCTATTCGTGGTGCTCAGGCAAAACTTGCAGGCAAACCGCGAATTGTTCACGGCTTTCGATTCCGATTTCACGGTGGTTCCGAGCGAAATCATCGCGCACGAATGCCTGGCGATCCTGACGACGCCGCTGCTGTCGCGCTTTCTCGCGATCGTGAAGCGCAAGGACGATGCCTGGGCCGACGATGTCATCGCCCGGATTTCCGCCGTCACCGGGACGCTCGTTCCCGCCGTCTGGAGCGTGACCCTCGATTCTCGGCAGGCCCCGGCCGTCGCGGAGATGATCCACCGCTCGGCGATTGGTTTGGACAGCCTGAAGCGCGATCCCGTCGACCGGAATCGGCAGCTGCCCTGTATTCCGTTGATGGTGGTGCGGGGCGCCGAGGACATCGAGATTCCTGCGCCGGAGCTCATGCTGCGAGAGGGCGACAGCATCCTGTTCGCCGGGATGTCGTCGGCCATTCAGGACCAGCAGTCGATACTCCGCAATCTCAATGTCCTGAATTATGTTTTGTTCGGCACGGAGGTAGCCAGCAGCTGGCTTTGGCGAAAGCTGACCGGCGCCGAGGCGGAGCTCTAAGGGTACAGTCCATCTTGGCCGCCGTGGTGGACGGACCGTTTG
>NZ_JBDIVO010000355.1:0-4665 GCF_039794385.1 Methylocaldum sp.
AAGGCCAAGCCGTCGGCGGATTCGGAGATCGGCGAAGAAGAACGTGCATTGCTTGCCGAAAACAGCAACGAGATCGGATGCTGAACCGAAACATTTTCCGGACAGCGCACGATCGATCCGCGGCTAGCCTCATTCGGATCTGTTCCCCACATGCGTGGGAATGGCCCCTGCGACAGAAATCACAATCGAACCACCCAGCCGCCTTTAGGGCATCTCGACGGATTCTCCCAATACGTCCCTCATATACAGCATCTGCACCAGCACCATAATGACCACCACCAGCGGCGGCGCGAGCAGAAGTCCTAGGATGCCGAAGCTTGCGCCCATGATGAGTTGGGCGGTCAGCAGCAGAGCCGGCGGCAGGGAAACAATCTTCTGTTGGATGAAGGGCGTGATCAGATACCCTTCCAATGCCTGGACCACGAAATAGAGGATGGCTACATAGAGTACCGTCGGGCCGCCCTGGGTGAGACCGACCATCATCGCCGGCACGGCCGCAATCAGCGGCCCGATATTGGGCACGAAATCCAGGGCGGCGGCGACAAGACCCAAAATAAATGCGAACGGCACTCCCAGCACCATCAGCCCGATGCCGATCAACACCCCCACGGCGAGCATGGCTGCGATTCGCCCGATCAGCCACCAGCGGAGGGCATGCCCCATCCGGTTGAATGCCTCCCAAACCTGTCCTCGGCGCCCCTTGGGAAACAGATGAACCGTGCCGTCGATGTAGGTCTTGGGATCAGCGGCGAAATAAAGCCCCAGCACGATCACGATGAAGAGGCTGCCCAAGGCGCCGAATGCGGTCGAAAAAATCCCGGCGATTTTCGATAGCTGCTGGGGATCGGTGAGGGTACTACCCGCCCTGGATAGCCTATCGATCACCGCGGGTCCCCACGGATATTGCTCGAGCGTGTTCCGTAGCCGGTCCAGCGCCGCCGGCAACTGCTGGAACAACTGGTAAAAACCGTCGGCAATGGCGGGTCCGTACAGCGCCAGGATCAGCACGAGCAAGCCCAGCAGTATCAAGACCACCACCGTCAGCGACCAGTTCATGGACAAAGGCGTATGCCGGGTGATGAACTCGGCGAGCGTGCGGAGGAACAGGGCCAGGAGGAGACTCGCGAAAACCAGCAAGAGGATCTGCGACACCTGCCAAACCGCCAGAAGCAGCGCAATGACGGCCGTACCCGCGACTGCGACGATGAGCGTCCGCTTGGTCAGCAGTCCACTGGGAGTCCGTGTCTCGCTGGTCTCATGATCCATCATTACGTCCCTTGCCGGCATTCCGGCCTTGCCGTAGAACTCGATCGAGCCGCCTCCCATCAAAGCCGCGGATACCTATAACTCCGGCGACCGGTACTATCCCGAGCTGCCGACAGCATATTGCGGGCTCCCCGCCGGTTCGGTCGAATGAAAGGCACTTTTACGGGGACTTACTAATAAGGACCAAGCGGAAAGTGGAATTATCCCCGCCCCGCCGTGCCGGAGAATCCATGGAATTGTCCAAATCATGATCATCAATCGAGATACAAGCGTTCGCCATGTCCATGTCTCAACGATTCATCGTCGCGCTCAGACCGCTACTCGGCGCCGCAGGGTCCGCCGTTGCTCGCGAGTTTCGAACCCTTGTGCTGATGCTCCTAACCGGGGCGGGAATCTGGGGGTTCATCGAACTCGCCGACGAGGTCGCCGAAGGTCAGACGCGTGCCGTCGACACCGCCATCCTGCTGGCATTGCGGAATCCCGCCGACCCGACCGACCCGATCGGCCCGCGATGGGTCGAGGAAATGTTCCGGGATTTCACCGCCTTGGGCGGCGTCGGCGTGATCGTATTCATCACGCTAGGCGTCGCGGGCTATCTCGCCCTGTTGCGAAAACGCCGGACCGTGCTCCTCTTGGCTATCGCCGTCGTCGGCGGCCTGCTTGTCAACACCTTGCTCAAGCTCGGCTTCGACCGCCCCCGCCCCGATCTCGTACCCCATGGCGCATACGTCTACACCGCAAGCTTTCCCAGCGGCCATGCGATGCTGGCTACCGCCACTTATCTGACTCTGGGCGCCCTGCTCGCCCGAGTGCTGCCCGATCGGCGCACCAAGTTTTTCGTGCTGACGATGGCCGTCGTGCTCTGCTTGCTGGTCGGCTTCAGCCGGGTGTACTTGGGTGTCCACTGGCCGTCCGACGTCGCCGCCGGCTGGATGATCGGAGCCGCCTGGGCATTGATCTGGTGGCTGGTGGCCCGCTGGCTGCAAAGAGAACGGATCGTCGAGGAAGCGGAGAACGGGAGCTAAATGCTCGTGCCGAAACTTTCCGCCGTGTTTCGTTACCTAAGAGGCAGCTTCAAGTAGTGCGCCGATCCGGCATGTCGGATACCTCGAGTTTGGAGGATTTATGTTGAGAAGCGTCAAGGAAATTGTGGGATATGTACTGGGGGCGAAAGACGGCGACATCGGCCGCTGCGACGATTTTCTGTTCGACGATCGCGATTGGGTGGTTCGCTTCATGGTGGCCAAGACCGCCAAATGGCTGCCCGGACGCAAGGCGGTCGTTTCGCCCGCGTTTCTCGACCAACCCGATTGGACCCACAGGCGTTTGCCCGTGCGTTTGACCAAACAGCAAATCGAAAACTCTCCGCCGCTGGACGAGCACGCCCCGGTATCCCGAGCGTACGAGATCGAATATTGGCGGCATTACTCGCAGCCCCCTTACACCGGCATCTTGTCGCCCTATGGCTTGGGTCCCGGCGGCTTCGGCGCTTACCCCTGGCCCGGCGGAGTCGTCGACCCGACACCGGCATCTGTGCCCGGGACCGAGATCCGGGAACCGAAAGAAGAGCATTTGCGTTCGGTAGAGGAAGTGACCGGCTACGACATCGCCGCCACCGACCGGGACATCGGCCAAGTGGACGATTTCATCGTGGACGACCAGGCTTGGGCGCTGCGCTATCTGGTGGTCGACACGGGCCATTGGCTGCCGGGACGCAAGGTTCTGGTGGCGACGCCTTGGCTCGGTTCAGTCGATTGGACCGCACAGCGCCTGCATGTCGAACTCGATGCCGAAAGCATCCGCAACGGGCCCGAGTTCGATCCGACAAAACCGGTCAACCGCCGCTACGAGATCGAGATCCACGACTATTATGGTCGTCCGTATTATTGGTGATAGAGCGATCGATGCGGTTCGAAGAGCTCACCGCGTCCTACGATTAAGCGACAACAGGTTTCAGGTCTCCTCACCTTGTTCACCCTTTTCCGATCCGGCCCGCTCGCTGGCGATAACGGTATAAAAGGCCGGCACCACGAATAGCGTGAACAGCGTGCCTATGGCCATGCCGGCGCCCAGCACGAAGCCGATGGCGAAGCGGCTTTCGGCGCCGGGTCCGGACGCGAACCAGAGCGGAATCATGCCGACCAGGGTCGCGATCGTGGTCATCAGGATCGGGCGGAGCCGGATCGCCGCCGCGGTCTCCATCGCCCGGCGGCGGTCCAGCCCCTCGCGCCGCTGGACCTCGTTGGCGAATTCCACCAGGAGAATCCCGTGGCGGATGATGGAGCCGATCAGCGTCAACAGGCCCACCTGGGTGTAGATATTGACGGTGACCACCCCGAGCGCCATGAACAGCAGCGCCCCGGCCAGCGACATGGGCACGCTCACCAGCATGATGGCGGGATCGCGGAAGCTTTCGAACTGCGCGCCAAGGACCAGATAGATCAGGATCACCGACAGGAAAAACGCGGTGACCAGTTCCGCGCCCTCCTGGACGTACTGCCGCGACTGCCCTTTCCAGTCGGTGACGTATCCGCCGGGCAAGACTTCGGCCACGGTCGTCCTCAGGAACTCCACCGCTTCGCCGAGCGTCACTCCCGGCGCTGGGACTCCGGACAAGGTGGCCGCGTTGAGCTGGTTGAACCGGGCCAGTTCCCGCGGCTGTACAGTTTGCGTCAGGCGGATGATGGTGGAGGCGGGAATCAGGCTGCCGTTCCGGGCGCGGAGATAATAATTCTCGAGCTGCTCCGGACGAAGCCGATAGACGCGTTCCACCTGGGGAATGACCCGGTAGCTGCGGTCACGGACGCTGAAATAATTGACATAGCCGGCGCTCAGCAGCGTGGAAAGATCGCCGCCTAATTGCTGCATGTCGATGCCGAGATCGGCCGCCTTGGCACGGTCGATCTCCACCTGCACCTGGAGCCGGTCGTAATGCAGATCGGTTTCGATGAAGTCGAATTTGCCGCTTTGCCGCGCCCGCTCCAGCACCCGCTGCACCGCATCGTAGAGCGCCTCGGTTTCCTCGGTGGTACCGATGACCCACTGCACCGGGGTTCCGCCGCCGGCGCCCGGCAGCGCGGGCGGCGGAAACACCGCGCTCTGGAGGCCGGCGACGCCGTTCACCCGATCCTGCAATTCGGGCATGATGTCGAATTGGCTCTGCGCCCGCTCCTCCCAGTCCTTCATCGACATGCCGGCGAAAGCCTGATAGGCGCTGCCCACGCCGCCTCCCCCCGGCACCACGCCGTTGATGACGAACGAATGATCGGTGGCGTCGAAATCCTGAATGATCTCGCCGACCCGGCCGGTCCAGCGTTCCAGGTAGTCGATGGAGACGTTGGGATCGGCGGTGGCCTGCACGATGAGAAAGCATTGGTCCTCGGTCGGCGCCAGTTCGTC
>NZ_JBDIVO010000356.1:0-4663 GCF_039794385.1 Methylocaldum sp.
TTCGGCTCGTCCTGACCCGGTTCCAGGGCGAGTATCGAGCGCGCCGTGAGGAGTGTCGTCAATATTGTCCCTAATGTGACCAGGCTATGAATTTTCATAGCGATCTCCTATCCGATGAGGTTTCCTATTAACCCGGCCTATAAATATAGGCCGGGTTAATCCGGGGCAGGGACGCCCCGGCGCGGCGACAAGCCGCGTGAGCCCAGGCCGGGCGTGTACCGGCCTGGGCGGCGGCCCGAAATACCAGGAGGGTATTTACGGGCCTGATTAATAGCTGACTAAAGGCAGGCGAGGAAGTTCATAAACGGCTCGGTCTGGCGCGACATCCGGTTTCTTCGCCGTCCCGGCTCGTTTCAAAGTCGGTCCAGTAAAGCTACTGGCCGGCCAAATTACTTATCCAATCGGAAGGATCTTTTCGTCGGGCACGGAAGATACGAACTTTGGAGGCGGGGCGCTATCGAATGCAATAAATAGCAGGTGCCGCGTGTCGTAGCAGACAGCAGGGAAAAGGCATGGCAAGCAATCAACAGACAAGTGACCCGTTCCTTTGTTGCGGCGATACCTTGAACCGCTCCTACGCACATTGGCGCGGGACGAAGAAAGTCGGAAGGTTTGCTTTCCGAGGCATTACTTGGCGCGTTGGTTTACCAGCACTGCTGTCGCTCGGTGCGACACTCGGTTGCAACGATGTCCAAGCGCAGGAATGCGAAGATACCCCGGAAGGTCGCATCTGCCGAGTACGACAGCCGATTGGTGCGGGAACGGAGGTTGATCTCGAGACCCAGCGCCAACTGGGGCTCGTGGCGATTAATAACGGCTGCTCGGGCACCCTGCTTAACCAGTATTGGGTATTGACCGCGCGCCACTGTGTCACTCAGGACGGCCTGATTTCCGGCGCCCTTGTGCCGCCCGACCAGGTGCGCATCACTGCCGACTGGGCACCCGACCGCGTCGGCATCGCTTCGCGCATTCATGATTTCACTATTAACGCGGCTCCAGGTTCGGTGCCTAGTCGCGACATTGTCCTCGTCTACCTAGGGGCCGCCGATCTCGGCCCGGTGGACAGCCAGCGGATCTACGTCGTCGCACGTGACCAAGGTGGCGGATCGGTCGTGCTCAGCGGCCGACTGACTACCTCCGATACGGTCACCCAATATGGCCAGGGCTTTTCGACTTTCGCGACCGGCGTATTCGGCACGCCCACCGCACAGCCATCCGATGGCCAAGGTACCTATCGCAGCGCGCCCTTCATGCCTTCGTCTATCACAGATACTGGTTATGAGCTTGTCATGAACAGCGCGAACCAGGTGGGTCACGGCGGCGACAGCGGAGGTCCGACTGTGGTCACCGTCAACGGATTCGGCGTCGGCATCGCGGGGGTCCAGTCCACCTGCACACCGAGAGGATACATTCCCAACACGCCTGCCACCTCGCAAAATTGGTTTTGGGCGACGGGTGCCAGCGCGTGCCAATACGTGTCGACCGAGCCCTTCGTCAGCGAGATCAGCAACGCCGTCAAAGAGACGGCGGAGTGCGCGCTCGGCCCCGCCTGCGCCATTACACCCATCGTTCGCGGCGCCATGCGGACGGCCGACTGACACCATCCACCCACCTCAACGGAGGACTACATGCGCCCTATAGCCATAATGCTCGCCGCGGTCGCCGCCGGATTATCCGCGCCAGCCGTCGGTCAGCCAGTTCATCAGCCCGGATCGATCACCATGGTACGCACCGGCTGGAACGCCGATAGCTTCGCCGTCGTAACCGCCGAGCCGATCGTCAACCCCGCCGGTTGCCCCACTCCGGACGGCTACATCTCGGATAAATCGTTTCCCGGCTATGAGACGTTTTATTCCGCCGCGCTTACTGCGTTCGTTGCCCGCCGCCGCGTGATAATGGTCGTGGACGAGGCTCAATGCTTCAACGACCGGCCGAAGATCGTCGGTATCAATATTACTTCGGAGTAGCGCTGCGAACGCCATCTTCCGGGACCTTGACTGCACCGCGTGAGTCGCATCGCAAAGAATGCCAAGGAGCGGTGGGGCGAGGCGCACGCGTGCGTAGGGGTCGGGCTTCGATAGAGCAAAGTAGGTGCCGCTTCGTCAATCTTCCCGAGGTCTATCTTCGTCCGCCGTGTTCTCCCGATTATTCGTCGGCACCAAACTATCAGCTGCCGGGCGAGAGGCATCGAGGAACCTCGCCCAAATTTCGTTCGGTTCCCATACGCGTCCGATATGCGCCCGGGCCTGGTCGAGAGACCAGCCCAGCCGCGCTTGGCCATACAGCGCGATGAAGCAGGAGACCCGATAGTTGCGGGCGCAATGGACAAACACTTTCTGGCCTTCCGATTTGTCCATAAGCTCGAGGAACTGCCGGAAGTATTTCCACTCGGGCGCCGGAAAATCGACCGGAATGTGGTGATACGTCATGCCCAGTGATCGGACGAGACCGGCCTCGTCCGCCAGGCAGTAGCGCGGGTCCAGCAACCCGAGATTGATGATGATTTCGAAGCCTGCCTGCGCCAGCAGCCGAAGTTGCTCTTCCGTCGGCTGACCCCCGGTTGCCAGTTCGTCGGAAAGAGCGACATAGTTTTTGATCTCATCGATTGCCATTGATGATACCTACGTGTCTTCCATTTTGGCGGCAGACGAGTGTTTGTCGAACTCCTCGACCAAGGCAGCCATCTCCTGGGCATCATGGTTTCCATATTCCCGGAGTCCCCGGATCACGCCCGCCCGATTAGGCTCAGGCTGATTCTGGCTTACCTTCCATTTGCCCACGAGTTTGGTGATGACGATCTCGACGCCGACGATCGCTTCGATCAGACGGTCGGTGAACTCGCGAGGAGCGTCCGATACGGACCACGGTTCGCTGAACGAGGCTTCATGCCGGTCGGTGAGCGCTTCGAGCTGGCTTCGCAGCCAGACCGGGTCATCGATAATGCGAAGCGGACCGTAGGCATGCACGGCCACGTAGTTCCAGGTCGGAACCACCTTGCCATGCTCCCGTTTCGTGGCATACCAGGATGGGGTGACGTAGCTGTCGGGGCCGTGGAATATCGCCAACGTCTCGACATCCGAAACCAAGTCGCGCCATATCGGGTTCGAGCGCGCGACATGGCCGCGTAAGGCGCCGAATCGGCTCTGCTCTTCGGAGAGATGTAAAGGAATGTGATTCGCGTCGATTCCGCCGGACGACAATGTGACAAGCGTGGCGAGCGGATGAGTGCGAATCAGTTCGTGCAGGACCTCGACTCGCGATTCTTCGAAATGTGGTGGAACGTACATGGCCTTGTTCGTTGATGTGCAATGGACGGCAAAACGCGCCGTTTCCTAATCGGTCCACGCCAATGAACCGTTCTAGGCCGGAAGCGCATAAGAAATCCTGGTGTTGTTGACCGTGACCAGGCCTTGCTTTTGCAACTCCTGGAGCAGGGACGCCAGTTCTTGTTCAGAGAGTTGCTTCTGAAAAAGGGAGTTGATCGTACTCGATAATGTCTGGGCGGTTCTCGGCTTTGAAGCACCGCGCCGCTTAAGATCGCTGATGATGAGGTCGAGTTTCTCGGTCGCGGGCATCGGATTGACTGCCTTTATGATCGGTATGTCGGTGACGTCCCGCGATCGGCACACCAAGATCTTCTTGCTCTTGAGATGCTGAATCAGCGGATCGAAGCCTGTGTCCTTAGAGACGATGTGAAAATACGCGTCTGGCTCGGACACCGCAAGCCGGCCGATGTAATAAGCAATGTGGAAATCCAGCGCATTCGAGCCGTTGCTGGCGATCTTGACGTACTCCGCTCGATCTCCCATGCGCTGGAGCGTGGCAGCGATCTCGAACGCAAGCTTCGACTGATTGGCTCCGACGAACACGATAACCTTGAAATGCTCCTTGTCGAGAACGGAGATCGCCTCCGGTTGCACATTCTCGTAGTCTATGAGTACGTAATTCGTCTTCACGTGGCGGCTTCCCCCCGAATTTCCAGATGGCTTCATGTCGGCCTTCCCGCGTCTCGTTATGGGGTGCCGGCAAGCTCCATGACTAAAGCGTAGATGAAAACGCCGGAACGTCGGTTCGGCTCCGTGCCTGCGGGAACTTTTCCGGAATAAATCGACCCTGAGCAATAAGCGCTGCCGAGTTGCGCTGCATAGGCAGGATATTCGAAATCCAAGCCACATACTTGGGGAGGCGGTATGCACGACTGGAATGTCGTCGTTTCGGTGTTCGAGCATGGGTTCAGGCGTGCCCGCGATCTGCTCGAAACGCTCGGTCCTGTCCACAAAACCGATTATTTCAATGTGCTGGTGATGAAGCTCGAAGATTCGGAAGGATTTCTCAGGACCCTAAAGGAGTGGTCCGACAGAGATCCCGAAATCTTCACGCAGTGCATTTCCCGCGCGATTCCCCTCACGGCTCTGTTCGGTTTTCAGACCCCGCCGGAGTTCGAGGCAAAAGCGCGCGAGGCCACCGCCCGTTGGCTGCGAGATCTAGCTGGCGCTCGATTCCATGTGCGCATGCACCGCCGCGGATTCGCCGGGCGCCTGTCCAGCCAGAACGAGGAGCGTTTTCTCGACGAATTCCTGCTGACCAAGCTGGATGAAGCCGGAATGCCGGCCTCGATCGACTTCCAAGATCCCGATGCCATACTGGCCGTCGAAACGGTCGG
>NZ_JBDIVO010000357.1:0-4646 GCF_039794385.1 Methylocaldum sp.
CGATTCCGCCGGCCGAGCCGAGCGTCTCGGCCAAAAGATCGTTCAGCGAGACTGTGCGGGGAGCGAAGAATATCTGGGTGAACTCCACCGCGACCGCGACCGCGAGGCAGAACACGAAGATCGACAGCGCCGTCAGGTGACGCAGTGCCCCGGTCGACCGTATGCCGACGCCCCATGCGCAGCCCAGGAACGACAACGGCACATAGAGCACGATGTTGGCCACCCAGTCGGCCCTCGATTCGATACCCAGGTCCAGATACTGAATGGCGGAGAACTGTTTGACTGCCTCATCGAACGTGTAGGCGCGATACTCGAAAGGCACCAGGCTTCCGTACACAACGAAAACCAGGTAGACCAGGAACGCGAAGAAGGCGTGGCGACGGTCGGCTGTGGGCATGCTCATCGGTCGGATATCAAGCTCGTCAGGTGCTGGAGAAAGGCCGGTGGTAATATTCGGGCAGCAACAGGGGAAACCGTACGCCGCATTTCGTTTTTGTTCAATCGCGATGCGGTCTTTTTCGATTTGCTGACTGTATCAGTGAAAAGCTGCGCCGGTAAGAATCCTTATTCCATGCGACATGCAAGTGAACATTAATCGTAGGGTGGGTTAGCGGAGCGTAACCCACCAATTCGAGGCCGCGCGGCCTAACCCACCATCGATGGGTTTCGCTTCGCTCTACCCATCCTACAAAATGAATGCCTTATCGAAGGCGATTTGGAGTTACTGCGCGTTTTTCGGCGCGGATCGGCCTATGCGAAATTTCGTACAGAGCCCATTGGATCGGAATCGATATGAAAGACACCCAAAAAACCTGGACGCCGCAACGCCTGGCTGAATGGGAGCAAACCCGAGCGCGCGGGAAACGCCGCTTCGTTTGGACTCATGGCGTGCTGCAATGGGGCGGGTTCATGTTTGTCTTTTCTACCGTGGTGTATCAACACCAGGTGTTCGGCGATATCTTCAGCACCCAGGGCAATCTTCCGTTTCGTCTGATGCTGGGCGCCCTGGTTTGGACCTTCGTGGGTTATCTCTACGGCCGGTCGAAGTGGCAGCGCAACGAGCGGGAATATGCGGAACAGACGAAGTCGCGGAACAAGGGGACGTTCGTTTCCTGAATTTCACTCGGGCTTGCCGAGGGCCCGTGGTGGGGTGGGGTGGGTGCGCCCGGACCATCCGCGCAACCCAGCAAGCCAGGCGTGCGCCGTAACCCATCAAAGCGAGCGTCAAGGCCACCGAGCGTTGCTTTCGTGGGTTACGGCGCACTTGAAGCGCAGTGATCAACGGCCGGGCGGTGCGGGAGTGCGCGTAATTCCATTCGGCATTCGAGTGAACACTCATCGTAGGGTGGGTTAGCGGAGCGTAACCCACCGATTCGAGGTCGCTCGGTGGGTTACGGCCTCGCGGCCTAACCCACCCTACGAAATCCCGGTTTCCTGAGCCCGCCGAAAAGAGCCGTGTCGCTAGGCAGTACGCATTGCGTATCGTTTCAAACTCTGCGCAGAGATTAATCAAAACTTGCATAGCCGCCCCCCATGCCCTGCGGTTTCCGCATCCAGCAAATAATTGGGGCCGGCCGGTTTGCAGCCGCCTTCCACCGGATCGTCCGCGAGCAGCATCGGCGTATCCAGGTCGACCCATTGAAAGCCGCCGAGTCCCGCCGCGAAATGCGCGCTGAAGCCCATGGCCAACCGAGTTTCGACCATGCCGCCGATCATGAGGTCCAGCCCGCCGGCGCGGGCGATGGCGGCGATTTCGAGCGCCCGGACCACGCCGCACTTGACCAGCTTGATGTTGATCACCTGGGCCAGGCGGTCCCGTACGATTCGGAAAGCATCCTCTGGCGTCCTGCAGGATTCGTCGGCGGCCACCGGTACGCCGGCTTCGCGGGCAAGCTTTGCGAGACCGTCCCAATCCTCTCGCGCGACGGGCTGTTCGAGCAGCGCGGGCTCGATGCCGGCGAGGCGAAGTTCCCTTAGCAGGGCGAAGACTTCGTCGGACGAATAGCCGGCATTGGCATCGAGAATCAAACGGCTGCTCGGATGCCCGCGCCTGATGGCCAGGAGCCGGCCGATATCGTCGGAGCGATCGAGGCCGATCTTGACCTTGAGGATTTCGAAACCTTCGCCGCGGTATTGCCGGGCCAGAATTTCCGCGTCCTCGGCGGCGCAAATGGGTATGGTGATGTCGGTGGCGAGCCGGTTTTGAAACCCGCCGAAAAACCGGAACAGCGGAATTCCGCAATGGCGCGCCAAGGCATCGATTAGCGCCATCTCGATGCCGGCCCGGACCGACGGGAAGTTCGGGACGCGTTCGAGGAGTTCCGCCGAGATCCGCCGCCATTCCCCGGCGTGTCGTCCCTTCAAGCGGCCGGCCTCCTGCTTCAGCGCGTCCAGCGCGATCGCCTGATCCTCGGCCGTTACGGGAGGCAAGGTCGAGGTCTCGCCCCATCCTTCCGATCCATCCGCGAGCGTGACTTGCACCGCGACGTTGCGGACGCGATCGAGTCTCGACGAGGCGATGGTGAACGGTGCGATCAGGGGCACGTCGAGTTTGTGGATATCGACTCGTCTGATTTCGAGGTCTTTGTTCATGGCGTCGTTCGCTGCCTATGTTCGCATTGGGGGCATTATAGGCAGGACTTAGGAAGAATCGCCGTCAAAAGCGCCCCGTCGGACCCGATATGTCGGCAAGGGATTGCCGACCTACGAATTTCTGCCTCGTGTCGAGCCATTATAGGTCAGTAGGTCGGCAACCCCTTGCCGACACACCGGTTTGCCTCTGGATCGATCGGGACACTTCCGGGTCTCAATTCGTTCAAAAGCTGACCGATGCCGTGACCCGTACCTGCCGCGGCATGACCGGATGTTTGAGAACGCCGTCGACCCCCTCGGGCGGTTCGCCCGGAAGTCGCGAGGTGTAGTAGTAGGCGATATCGTTGCTTTTCGAATCGAACAGGTTGAAGACGTCCACGGCAAGTTTCAGTTGCCGGTATTGATAGCCCGCGCCGAGATTGACCAGGGTCGTGTCGCCCGCGTCGACGCTGCCGTCCTCCGTGAGCGGCACGTGACCGAAGTGGCGCAGCCTCACCGTGGCGAAAAAGTTGTAAGGCAGTTCGGCGACCGCACCGGCGCTGATGACCCGACCCACGGAATTGGGAATGTCGTTGGCGCCGCGCGGCGCGTCCCGATAGCTGGCCGAAGTGAAGGCGAAATCGGCGTCCAGGGTCAGCCAGTCGACCGGCTTGTAGAAATTGGTCCACTCGACTCCGTAGCGTTCGCTTTTACCGGTGGGCTCGGTGGTGCCGGCGTCTCCGGCGAACACCAGTTCCGAGTCGGACTCCAGCCACCACACCGCGAGGGTGGTGTTGAGTCCTTTCACGTACTGACTCCGTATGCCGCCTTCGGCGCCCCGTTGCTTGGCCAGCGGCGGCACGCTGCTTTGCGGAAGCGTGGGGTCGGTGGGGTCGGCTCGCGTGGTCACGCCGCGGGCGTCGTTGGAGTGAAAGCCGTAGCCCAGGTTGACGAAGAATTCGGTATCTTGCCAGGGGCCGAAGATCAGACTGAGCTTGGGGCTGACGATGGAAGCGGTCTCGCTGCCGGAATTTTGCGGGATAAGACGGTCGGCCACGTCGAAGAAAAAGGTGTCGCTTCTGAGCCCGGCCACGGTGCGGAATTTCGGTAGCCAGTGGGTCTGGTTGCTGAAGTAGAACGAGAGGCTGGTTTCGTCCACATCGCCCCGGCTGACCGACCCGATGGTGCGGCGCCGTTCGGTACGGTTCAGGGTCAGGTCCATGATGGCATCGTGCCGGACCTGGAAACCCAGCGTGTTGTCCATATCCAAGCCGAACCACCGGTTGAACCAGGTCTGCTCTCCGCTGCCGCCCACGATCACGCGTCGTTCCTTCTGGCCGATTTGATCGCCGTGGACGGGGTCGTCGAGAAAACCGGTGAAATTGGAGAACAGGGCGACATCGTAGTAAGCCGCGTACACGTTAAGCTGATTCTTGTACGAATCGCCGCGGCTCCAGAAGTCGCCGGATAGGCTGTAGCGGTCGGTCTTGCCGGCATCGCTGGGGTCCATTGTTCCGTAAAGATCGATTTGCCCGGATTGCACGGCGCGTTCCGGGATCTGATTGGTGGCGTTCCATTGGGCGCGATAGGCCTTGCCGTGCAGCGCCAGTCCCCAATCTTCACGGTCGATGGTATAGCGCAACATGCCGTTGAACTTGTCGAGTTCTTCCGGCCGCTTCCAGGGACCGTCATTGAAGTTGACTTCGGCGGCGTAGAGGAGATCGCCCGTTCCCAGCGCGTTCGAGTTCGCCGCCACGACGCGGTAATAGTCGTATTCGCCGCCGGTGAACTTCACGAATCCTTGCGGCAGCCGGTGCAGGGTGTGCATGCGCGCATAGCCCGCGGAGGAAAAATCGCCCACGTCGGCGTAGTAAGGCCCCTTGCCGTATTCCACCCGGTCCACCAGTTCCGGAATGATGCCGTTCAGATCCAGATAACCCTGCCCGTGAGCGTGGGTGGGCAGGTTCATGGGGACGCCGTCCACGGTGACGCTGAAGTCGGTGCCATGGTCCAGGTTGAAGCCGCGCAGGAAATACTGGTTCGCCTTGCCGGTGCCGCTGTGCTGGGTGGCGAGG
>NZ_JBDIVO010000358.1:0-4638 GCF_039794385.1 Methylocaldum sp.
GACATCCTTCTTTTCAACCTTGCTAAAAGCTTGCTGCACGACTCCGGCTCACCGGTTGCTCTCGGCCGGAGACGAACGTGCTGATCGTGGGCATTGGTCAAACAAGAAAAGCATGTCTTTTGCCCATTGATCAATAGCCAGAGCATTTTCATACCTAGTGTACGGGCACTCGCGCGTAGGTCGGGAATCCCTTCCAATCGCAAACGGTCATCCGGGGAGCACCCGAATGACCCTTCCAATCGCAAACGGTCGCTTTAGTCGCGACCCTTCCAATCGCAAACGGGCCTTTAATCGGCCCCTTCCAATCGCAAACGGTCGGCCTGGGAGCGCCGAAGCCGCCGTTCCCGACGGTGCCGTTGGGCCAACGGGTTCGTCGGCAAAGGATTGCCGACCTACGAAAGCTTGAGTCGATCTACCCTGGCCGAAGGTACCAACGACTCCTGCCAGGCCTGTTTTGCCGTACGAGCGCGATGAAAACGCTCTAAGAGCCTATCTCAGTAGGCCGTTCGCCCTGAGCCCTTCGACTCCGCTCAGGACAGGCCGGTCGAAGGGTTTCGGGGACCTACTGGGATAGGCTCAAAATCGCTATTCTTTGCCCGGAAGCAGATAATCCCGCTCCACCGCCTCGTCGATTAGTCCTCGGGCATAGTCCCATAGCGCGGTGGAACCGGCGGCGATGCGGGCATTGGCCGCCAACACCTGGTCGGCGGTGACGCCATGGTGCCGCCAGGCGCGGCCTTCGGTCAGGAAGTTGTGCAACAAAGGCATGAGTCGATCTAGAGACGCCGCAAAGCGGGCTTCGGTCGTCTCGCCCATTTCAAACTCTTCCCACAGCGCCCGCAGTTCCGCCGCCTGATCGTCCGGCAACATCCCATAAATCCGTTCGGCCGCCTGCCGTTCCCGTTCGGGCTTGCTGACGTTTCCCGCGACATCGTAGATCAGAACGTCGCCGGCATCGATTTCGACCACGTCATGGAGCAGCAGCAGCTTGACGACCCGCGCGAGGTCGAGGTCCATGTCGGCGTTGGCGTGCTCGGAGAGCACCAAGGCCATCAGCGCGACATGCCAGCTGTGCTCCGCCGAATTCTCCCGGCGCGAGCCGTCCGCCAGCCAGGACTGGCGAACGATGGTCTTGAGTTTGTCCAACTCGACGATGAAGCCGATTTGCCGTTTCAGTCTGTCCATGGGGAATCTCTACAAGGGGATTGATGGAGGATCGTAGGATGGGTAGAGCGGAGCGAAACCCATCGGAATCGAAAGCCTCGCAATGATGGGTTTCGCTCCGGTCTACCCATCCTACCGCAGCAACGTCCGATAAACCTCCCCATCCACATTCCCGCCGCTGATCACACAACAGACCGACTGTCCGCGGAAGCGTTCCGGTTCGGTCAGCAGAGCGGCCACGGCGAGGGCGCCGGTAGGTTCGGCCTTGAGATTGGCGAGTTCGAACAACAGCTTGACGCCCTGGGCAATTGAGGTTTCCGGTACCTCGACGATGCCGGCAAGCCCCGTATGCAAAATTTCCCAGTTGCGCCGGCCCAGGCTCAGGGTGCGCGCGCCGTCGGCGAGGGTTTGCGGTTCGGATTCGTTAACCACGATGCGCCCGGCTCTCAGAGAGCGTGCGGCATCGTTGCCCAGCAGCGGTTCCGCGCCGATCACGGGCGTCGATCGGCCGGCGCGACGCAGTCCCGTGATCAGACCGGCAGCGAGGCCGCCACCGCCCACGGGCGCGACGACCGCGTCGAATAGGTCGCCCAGAGCGGCAATTTCCTCTCCCAGGCTGGCATTGCCTTCGATTACCAACGGATCATCGTAGGCGCTGGCAACATAGGCATCGGGGCAGTCTGCGGCGAGTTCCGCCAGCCGTTCGGCCCGGCTTTTCACGCTTGTGTCCACTTCGTCTATCGTACCCCCGTATTCCCGCACCGCGTCCATTTTGACCCTGGCCGAAGTCGCCGGCATGACCACCCGGCAGGACTTGCCCAGCAGCCCGCAGGCATAGGCCAGCGCCTGTCCGAAGTTGCCGGACGACGCGGCGATGATCTGCCGTTGAGGGACTTTCGAAGCCAGATGGTAGGCGGCGCGGAACTTGAAACTGCCGGTGTGCTGGAAGGTTTCGCTGACCAGGGTAAGGTTCGCACCGACTCTTCGGGAGAGACGCGGCGCTGCGATTACGGACGTGGGATGCAGGACTGCGTTGAGGGATTGCGGCATCGTGGATACGTATTTGATTCAGGGCTTGGAATGATCTGCGGACCGGTCTGTTTGCCTTCGGTTCGTAACGCGTCGCCCCATCGCGCTGTGTCGCGATGGAAACGTTTCGACGGCACCCTAGACCTATCGCAGTAGACCGTTCGCCCTGAGCCTGTCTAAGGGCCTATCGTGAACCTGTCGAACTGTCTCTGATCGGTTCTAAGGCGACCGCTTCAAACTCGTCATCTGCTGCAGTGCTTCCCGGTGACCGAGCCGGCTTTGGCGCAAATTGACATACCATTGGCAATAGGCGCCGTAATTGCCGACCACACTGGCCTTGGCCACATCGGTCATGCCATCCAGCAGGGTCAGGAGAGATTCGCGGATATTCTGCTCTGCCAGCAGGTCCCGTGTTTGTACGGTTCGGTTGGCGACCATCCGTCGGTCTTCCTGCGTGAGCTTGGCGAGGAGTTTGATGCGTTGCTCGTATGCCGCCACGTCGCCGGGCGTCGGCCGATAGGAAGAGTCGTCGCGGTGTTCCTGAAGTGCCAGCCATTCGGCTGCGACGTCCTTCTCCGCCAGGTTCAGGAATTTTGCTTTGCGCAACTCTGCGAGTCGGTCGGAGCGCGTCAATGGCGATTCGACAGCGGCGGGGATGTTCTGGCTAGAGGAAGAATCCGGACTGTCGCATCCGGCTGCGACGATGACAAGGCCCATGGCGATCACCGGGTTGCTGAGCTCCCGGAGCGGCTTCGTACCGCGAAAGGGTTTTGATTGAGTCACCGGCTACTCCGAAAAGTTGGCGTCAGATCAGAGCGAAAAGGTTACCACAGCGAGCGCGAAATCCTGGTGCGGAAGGCATCGGGAATGTCCTTGCTTCGAAAATAAAGGATATTTTCCTTGCATCTTCGGGAGAGTTACCCGACATCCCTCGTGGGTCGCGACCGTATCGACGGGTATCCTACCCGGATGCCTGCAGCTTACCGCCATCGCTCATGCGGTGGTAACCACCCTTTTCCTTTTGTTTCGAATACGTCCGACATGTTCCATAAAAATTGCCCATATCTGTTGCGCCTGCCGCAAGCTTTCCGCCTACAAAGACTCGTTCCCTGCATACTCGCCTCGGCCGTGATATTGCCCGCCCATGCAGACTCCGTTTTTGTAACCCTGGAGAAGGACAATGCCGTAGTCGAAGTGGATGGGGCCACCGGCGAAGTCCGGCGCACGGTTCCGGTAGGCAAGCGGCCCCGAGGTATCCTGGCCGGACGCGATGGCCTGAAGATTTTCGTGGCAACCAGCGAGGGCAATGCGATCGCTGTCCTGGATACCCGCACTCTGGAACCCGTCGGCCGATGGCCGGTCGACAAGGACCCGAAAACCTTCACGCTGAACCCCCTCGAAACCCGCTTGTTCGCATCCAACGACGACGACAACCAGCTGACCGTGGTCGATGTCGAATCGCGCCAAGTGTTGAAGCGCATTCCCATAGGCAAGGAACCGGAGGGTGTTTCGATCAGCCCCGATGGGCGTTGGGTCGTCAGCACCAGCGAAGCCGACAATACCGCCACGTGGATCGACACCACCAGCCTGGAGCCGCTGGAGCGAACGCCGGTCGACCCGCGACCTCGCTACTCGCGCTTTACCGATGACGGTGAACAGCTCTGGGTCAGTTCGCATGACGGCCAGTCTCTGACGATTATCGAAACGGCAACGAAGCGTCCGATCAAGACAATTACCTTCAAGATTCCCGATGTCGCGGACCGTGATATCGGAGCCGTGGGTATCCGAATCGACCGGGATCGCCGCTACGGTTATGTTGCTTTGGGCCGGGCCAGCCGGGTCGCCGTCATCGACGCCCGTACGCTCGAAGTGGTTCGGTACATTCCGGTGGGACAAAGGGTCTGGAATCTCGAATTCTCGCCGGACCAAAAGCGGCTTTATACCGCGAACGGACTCAGCAACGACCTCTCCATCATCGACCTCTCGACCTTCGTCGTAACGAAGACGGTTCCGGTCGGAAACGGTCCCTGGGCGATTGCCGTGCTTCCGTAACTCGTTCGGAGCTTTTCCCACAGTTCATTCGTGACAGCGCCGTGCGTTGCCCGGTTCCGTCACGATTGGGAACCTTCTTCAGTTCAGGCGTCTTTTCCCCGTTTATCGCACAGATTCCGCATTCGTCGGGCGTCTGGGGGAAGCCGAGGACCGTCTTTTTTCGGCGGATCGTAGACTTACAGTGAACGGCGCCCCGCTAATTCAAGCATGGTCGGAAACTAACGCTCTAAGCCATCGAACGTTAGTCAAACAATGAAAGCGTGACTCCTATTAACCCGGCCTATAAATATAGGCCGGGTTAATCCGGGGCAGGGATGCCCCGGCGCGGCGACAAGCCGCGTGAGCCCAGGCCGGGCGTGTACCGGGCCTGGGCGGCGGCCCGAAATACCAGGA
>NZ_JBDIVO010000359.1:0-4635 GCF_039794385.1 Methylocaldum sp.
GCATACAAAAGTTCGACTTGCTTTCGCACTTGGCGGTTAACTTGGCTCAGCCCATCGTCGTATGCGGACCGGAAGGCATCGGCAAGACAACCTTCTTGCGTCTTCTCAAGACCCGCTTGGCGCCACTTGCAACGGTTTGCTATTTGACGTCAGCGCCCGGCGTGAGTTTTGAGCGCATCGTCGATGAGTTGTCCCGCGCCTTAAATCAGGAAAAATCGAGATCGGCATCGTCGGGAGCGGATTTGACCGATTTGCTGGAAAGCTATGCCAAGGAGCGTCGAAACGTGGTGCTGCTGCTCGACGATGCCGGCGCGCTCGTGTCGGGGCTTTTAGACGCCTTATGGCAGTTAGCTGGCCGTTATCCTTCCTTGTGCTTGGTATTCGCAATGCGCACCGAAGAAATGCCGCAAAAATCCGACACCGACAAATCCGCTCTTGGCGATGCGTTTATATTGGAGATTCCCGCACTATCGGAAGAGGAATGCGGACTCTTCGCGGACCAATTGAGGGTGACGTTGCCTGAATTGGTCACCGAGCACGGAATTACGGAATCCTTCGTAAAACGGCTGCATGCCAGAAGTCGAGGAATTCCTGGCAAAGTGATCGAAATTCTGGGATCTCCCTACGGATCGGCCACAGCGGCGATATCGACTAAGGTCGGTTGGCTTACCGGCGCCGGCTTATTGGTTGGCGCAACGGCCTACGCGTTTTTTTTGATGTTCTCGCGGCAGATCCCGGAGCCGGACCAACAGATTTACGATGGCCCTGTTGTCCAAAATCCCGAGATGGTCTCCGTTGTCTCTCCCGACTCCGAAAAGGCCCAAGCTGTCCAGCCCCCGAATCTTGACGAGCCGCTTACTGATCCACAATCGTCATCTGTGCCTTTGCCGCTAGCCGAGAGCGAAAAGTCGGAGAGCCTACCGATTCGCGAATCGGTAGAGATGGCAGCGACACGTACGTTCGAAGCGGAGGCGAAGAAAACAGTTGAAGCTCATAAGCCGATAGAACCGGACACCCAGCGTGAGCCACTACCGCCTTCGGTCATGGAAGAACCGAAAAGCATGTCGGAGGCGCAGATCGAGATGTCGCCGGACCGTTTGCCGCCGGCCGGCGCTGTAACTGAAGCTGAGGCGAAGAGGGGCCAATCGGGTGCGCAAGAGAGCGAGCGTTCGAGATCGCCAGAGATCGTTATGGAAGGTCTTAAGAGTGCCGAATGGCTGATGAATCAAAGTCCCGAAGCCTACACCTTGCAGATCGTCGCCGTTTCCCGATTGAACGCGGTGCGTAAGCTGGCCAAACAATTTCCGCCGGGCAGCGAACTGGCCAGTTTTCGTTCCCGCAAGGGGAGCAGTGATCTCTATCCGCTGTTTTTCGGAATCTATCCGACTCTGCCTGCGGCCAAGGAAGCAACGGCGACTTTACCCCTTTCCGTCGGTCAGCCTTTGCCCAGACAGATGAAATCTATTCACCAAGAGATTCGGCGAATGATGCCGCGGCATGCGGAGCTTAGCTCGTCGGTTGATTCTTCGGCTCGTTGAAATTAATCGAACGGATGTTCTAAAGGCGTGTTATGAATTCGGCGTGAATGCCATGTCTTGCTCCCGAGTGTCGATTTTTACGCCCATTGCTGTAACCCGATCTTTCTGCCATTGATTTGCGTGATGCCATGAATGCACCTAAAAATGATTGTCTTATCCGTGCACTATTGAGACAGCCCACCGAAAGGACCCCGGTTTGGATGATGCGCCAAGCGGGCCGCTATTTGCCCGAATATCGTCGCGTCAGGGAGCAAGCGGGCAGTTTTATGAAATTGTGCAGCACGCCCGAACTGGCTTGCGAGGTCACGTTGCAGCCTCTCGCGCGCTTCCGTCTGGATGCCGCCATTCTATTCTCCGATATTCTCACGGTGCCGGATGCCATGGGTTTGGGTCTGGAGTTCGTCGAAGGCGAGGGGCCCCATTTCAGAAATCCGGTCCGCAGTGCTGCGGATGTGCGCCGGCTGTCGGTTCCTGATCCGGAAACCGATTTGCGGTATGTCATGGATGCTGTACGCCTGATTCAACAAAATCTGGACGGCAGCGTTCCGCTTATCGGGTTCTCGGGTAGTCCCTGGACTTTGGCCACCTATATGGTCGAGGGCGGCGGCGGGCAGGAGTTTCGCAGGGTCAAGGGATTGATGTACGAGCAACCCGTGGTTCTCCATGATCTCCTGGAAAAATTGGCCGACGCCGTAGCGCTGTATATCAATGCCCAAATCGCCGCAGGCGTCGATGTGGTCATGGTGTTCGACACATGGGGTGGAATTCTGCCGGCGGCGCATTACGAAGAATTCTCCTTGGCTTACGCCAAGCGCGTACTCGACAAGCTGAATCGGCGCCACGGCGGCAAAATCATACCGACCATCTTCTTTACCAAGGGCGGCGGACAGTGGCTGGAAGCCATGGCGGAAACGGGATTCGACGCCTTAGGCTTGGATTGGACCACACCCATCGGAGAGGCGCGTCGACGAGTGGGGCACAAGGTCGCGCTGCAAGGCAATTTGGATCCTATGGCTTTGTATGCACCGATCGAGGCCATACGCACCGAAGTAAAGCGGGTCTTGGAGCAATACGGTCACGGAGAGGGACATGTGTTCAACTTGGGACATGGGATATTGCCCGATGTCGATCCCGAGCACGCCAAGGCGATGATCGAAGCCGTGCACGAATTCAGTCCCGCATTTCACGGACGTTGATTTATGTCGGAGCACAACCCTTGGAAATTGATTCGGCGTCGGGAAGTCTACGAAAATCCGTGGATTCGTCTGGACGAGGACGAGGTGATCAATCCATCCGGCGGGTTGAGTATTTATGGCAGGATCCATTTCAAGAGTCAGGCTATCGGCATCATACCGATAGACGCCGAAGGCAATACTTGGCTAGTCGGCCAATATCGCTACGTGCCCGATGCCTATTTCTGGGAAATTCCCATGGGCGGTTCGCCCGAAGGTGAAGACATTCTGGAGACCGCGAAACGCGAGCTCAAGGAGGAAACCGGCCTGATAGCCAAGGACTGGAGTGTTTTCATGCACTTGCATACCACGAACTCGGTTACCGACGAGGAAGGCTATGTGTTCCTTGCGGAGGGTTTGGTGGAGGGCGAACCGGACTTCGAAGAGACGGAGGCTATTACAATCAAGAAGCTGCCTTTGCTGGAGGCGGTGCGCATGGTGATGGACGGCACAATCACCGACTCGATCAGTGCCGCCGGCCTGTTAAAGCTTGCTTGCCTCAGAAATTTGCTTCCTCCCGCCTGCCGTTAGTTAAACCGGTCTGCCAATAGGTCCGCTGTTCCACCATCGGGTTACGGCGCCCGAATGGTCCGGCTTTTGCCTGTATTATCGATAAGCGACATAACCTTGATTGAATTGGGGCAAAAGCTCTGATCGATCACGGTAAGGAGAACCGCAACCGCTCGTCGTCGTCCAATGGATAATCCGTTTTTTCTCCCGGCATACCGGAGGCGTAGGCTCACGGACAGTTGCTATACTCGAGGAGAAGTTTCATGATCGGCTTGCAACACGGGCGGATTCGTCGCTTTTTGGGGTAGATCTTAACTCTTTGGAGGTCTAGACATGATGGCGCCTGAAAACCTCGACGCGAACTTGATTACGGATGTAAACGTCCAGGAATTCTTCAGGGAATCGGTAACAACGGCTTTATCGAATCAAAAAGTCGATGCCGGAGAGGACACCGTCTACTACATCGTCAACTTGCTTGCCTATTTCACCCAGGCGGACAAGCTGTTTTCCCGTACCGCCGAAGGCGTCACATTGCAGCCACTTGCCTTGATCTACGCTGAAGCCGTGGAGGCGGCGAGCATGGAAGAGAGGCATCAAATTCTGCGCAGGCTCGGAGACGTGGCGCTATTGATATCCGGCTTGTTTTCCTCCAGCCTCAATCGAAAGCTCGTCGACATCGACTATTACATCGCCATGGGGGGTACCGCCTATGGATATCTGTGCGACCTTAACCGAGGCACCTTACGAGGCAAAGCTTTCTGCGCGATTTTTGGCGAGCTTTCCGAAAAGTTCCAATCGTTCGTGGACGTACTGTCGGAGGTCGGGGAAAGAACGCCGTTGAATTCGTGCACCGATATTATGAGGCTCTACGAAATCTGGCTTCGAACCGGCAGCAAGCGCGCGGCTGACAAGCTGAGGAAACTGGGCATAGAGCCGGCCCAAGGCTCGATCAGTCGCCGGCACAACTGAAGGAGGCGCCACTTCCTAGAAACGGCAGTTGGCCGCTTTAGAAGGAGTAGAAAAGCCGCATGAATTCTGACCGTCCTACCTTCTACCGATCTCACCGCTTAGGTGAAAAGGCTACGCACCCGATTGCACGGCGGGCGAGCTGCCTGGCGGCGTTGCTTCTCATCGCGGGAGACTACCTCGCTGCCTCGTCGCGCCCCTTCGACGGGGCTCAGGACAGGCCCTTCGACCGAGCTCAGGACAGGCTTGCCATCCGGCCCGCCCGCCGCACACTCGGACGCGTCCAACTGCCGTTTCTAGGATTATGCGCCTGAATGTCCTGCAGAAGCTGCTGGAGCGCATCTATCGCATCGAGGTTGATCTCGATGTGGAGGATTTCTTGATTACCG
>NZ_JBDIVO010000360.1:0-4538 GCF_039794385.1 Methylocaldum sp.
CGGGATATTCGGGCTGTTCCGCGAACGCCTGAAATTCCATGTCGAGGCGAACATCAATCTCACTGGGATTTTCGTTAGAGGCGATCAGCCACTCCGATCCCGCAGCGAGGAGCGCCTTGCCGGAATCGGGGCCAAACGCACCGGCGGGAAAAGCGCGTAGCCATCGGTGGTCGAGAAACACGTGTTTCAGTTCTCGCGCCCCGGATGTCCACAGGACCGGTTTGCCGAGGGTGTGGGAACGCCCCGTTCGTTGAAAACGAAGCCGCGCTCGGCCCGCGCCGGCTTCGCTGTTTCCGCAGACGACGGCGAGATCGACATCGTTTCCGTCGCCCGATGGAAACGTCAGGGCGGGATGCACGCTCAAGGCCGTCGATAAGTGACGCCCGCAAGCGCCGAAAAGTCGTGCACGAACTCTTTGCGTATAAGCCAGGGCCAATTCGTCGTCGTAAGCGAGCGCATCGGCCGGTTTGCTGCGCGCAATGAGCGGACCGTCGACCGGGTCCGGCAGATCGAATGCAAGCGTTTCGGTGCCTCCGCTCGATACGACCACCGACCAGCTTCGAAGCATATGTTCGCCCACGTAAAGCTCGATCGTCCGCCGGGCTTCCGCATCGCCCGTGTTCGCCAATTCCAGAACGCCGTTCAATCCGTTCTCGCTCTTGAGCGACGGCCGCAGAGCGAGAGCGGTGAGCGCCAGGTTGTCGCGCGCCCTGCCCACTTGCACGATACGACTCAATGGCGCGGTATCCGCCCAGCGATTTACATCGGAATCGGCCCCATCGGTGACCAGCCAATGAACGGCGTCGGGACCCATTTCCATCGCCAGAGGCATCTGGACACCCGGTCCGGGATCTTGAAACCAACTGTCGACTTCCCCTTCCCAGCGGTTCGCGGATAAGGAATCAAAACGGACGGAACGGCCGGGATACGTCAACGAATGAATGACCGCCCGGAAGGGAGACAAGTCTTCCAGGGCTTCGCGCAAAACCTGCAAGGCCATCTCGTGGCGCTTCGCTTCACCCTCGTCGACCAGCATGCTCACGGAATCGTCCAGCCAGATTTCGATAGAGCGCGAATCGGTCCAGCGGGCTCCGGCCTCGGCGAGAATCAGCAGGGCAAGGATCAGAGCACGTCGGCGCCACGCCGGATCGGCGGAACTCCAGCGGCTTCCCGTTGTTTCTTCGGATGCCGCAAATCGCCACAGAAAAACGGCGGACACCGCAAGTTCTCCGCGTCTGGCCCTTAGTTTGTGCAAGGCCCAAACCAGCGGCAGAACGACGAGGCCCCAGAGCCATCCGGGCGAGGACCACTCAATCATTCGAGGCCTCGAGTTTTCCGATGTGATCGATCAGCCATCGGTCCCAGGTCCGCGAGGTCTCGCACGAACTGAACGGTATGCCGCGTCGGCGGCAATACGCGTCCGACGATTCTCTAAACCGGTTTAAGCTAGTTTGGGCGGCGGCTCGGCCGGATTCCGAAGCATCGACGGGCAGACTGACGCCGTTTTCGACGTCCCGGATAAGCGTCGGCCCGGTCCGATGCAGCGTGCATTCCTCGGCCGAGAGCGTCTGCACGACCTGCACTTCGTGGCCGCGCCGCAGCAGAAGGTCCAAGGCGGGCCGCATGCCGTCCTCCGTCAGCAAGTCGCTGATCACCAACACGGAAGCATCGGCGCGCAGGGCGGGGATGCAGGCGGCCAGATTCGAACCGCCTCCCTCCTCTCGAGGGCGGCAGCGGCGCACGACGTCCAGCAGCCGGGTGTATTGTTCCCGTCCGCTTCCGGACGCGCACAGCGTATCGATTCCGCCGCTGAAGACGATCAGACCGACCCGGTTGCCCGCGTGGAGCAAGACATAGGCGAAAGCTGCCGTCAGATGCGAGGCCAGCGCCCACTTGCCGCTTTCCGGCAAACGCATGGACGCGCTGCGATCCAGGCAGATGAACCAACGCGTCGAGCATTCGCTTCCGAATTGTTTCACCTGGGGATGCCAGGCGCGCGCCGAAGCGCGCCAATCGAGGGCTCGCAGATCGTCGCCCGCCCGATAGTCGCGATAGCCCAGAAAATCGTTGCCGGATGCGGTGGGGCTTCGCCGCGGACGACGTCCGGGCAGAGCCGCCGCCCGGCCGCGGAACAGATGTCCGGCTACGGATGCAAGTCTGCGGAGGGTCGGCTCATCGATAAAGCATTCATCTAGATCGAACGTCGCCATGAGCCGATCACTCTCTCCAGTGCAGAGTCGATCGCGATACCGTCCATTTCGCTTTCGATGTTGAGGAGTACGCGGTGCCGCAAAGCCGGCAGCGCCACGCTCGCGATATCGTCCGCAGCCACGTGCCCGCGTCCGCTTTGCAAAGCTCGGACACGCGCGGCCCGCAAGAGAGCCTGCAAGCCCCGCGGACTCGCGCCGTAACGAAAATGACGGCGCGCCTCCTCGCTGCCCGCACCGTGCTCGGGATGAGTGGCGAGTACCAAGGAAACCGCCGCCCGCTTCATCTCGTCGGCGATCACGACTTCGCGGCACAAGGCCATCATCTCGCTGATCCGTTGAGGCGAGATCACGGCGTTCATGTTTTCGGTGGGTTCTTCGTCCAGGGAGATGTCGATCAGTCTGAGCATCGCGTCCACCGCCGGGTACCCAACGGACAACTTGAACAGAAACCGATCGGTTTGCGCCTCGGGAAGCGGAAAGGTCCCTTCGATCTCGATCGGGTTTTGGGTGGCGATGAGCCAGAACGGATCGGGTAGAGGATGGCTTCTGCCGGCGGCGGTCACTTGCCGCTCCTGCATGGCTTCCAGCAGCGCCGCCTGCGTCTTCGGAGTCGCACGATTGATCTCGTCGACCAGTACCATGGGCGCGAAGATCGGCCCCGGCCGGAACTCCAGACGGTGTTCGCGATCATCCTCGGCTCTCAGCAGAACTTCGCTCCCGGTGATATCGGCGGGCATCAGATCGGGCGTGCATTGCACCCGCGACATGGGAACCCCGATACAGCAGGCCAGCCCCTTGGCCAGATGGGTCTTGCCGAGGCCGGGATAGCCTTCGAGCAGAATGTGTCCGCCCGCCAGCATCGCGCTGACCATATCCCGGATCAGTGCTTCCTGGCCCACGATGACCCGGGCCAGGGATTCGCACAGCCGATTCATATCATCCCGGAAATGCTTGATTGCCGTTCCGATATCCGGGTCCGCACGACGGGAAGTCGATAGCGCCATGGTGTCAATCC
Source organism: Methylocaldum sp. (assembly GCF_039794385.1). Lineage (NCBI taxonomy): Bacteria > Pseudomonadati > Pseudomonadota > Gammaproteobacteria > Methylococcales > Methylococcaceae > Methylocaldum > Methylocaldum sp. The sequence goes on from NZ_JBDIVO010000360.1 coordinate 3,226, forward strand.
GAGTGTTTCGTCAAAAATTGAAAGTAGCGGTCCGAATAGCGGCGCATGGCCGGAGACAAGGGAACGAATGCTCGCGATTCTCCGTGTCTGGACGCCCCGGACGGCGGTGCGAGCTCCCCCGATGCCGGCCGCGTTACCGAACTGTGCTTCAGCGCCCGGCGCCGGTTCGAAGCGTGTTCGCCTTTGCCCCGTTCGAGGTCGGTCCAACGAAGCGTGAGTTCCGCTTGCTCCGTGCTACGGCCGTAGGTTCTCGAAAAATCCGAGCCCTCGCCCGCCGCAGAGGTTTTTTGAGCGGCCCGATCATCGGGCGATACGTGATCCGATGTCGTCGACTGCCCGCCGGATCGATCCGGCGACGGCATGGACCTTATGGACTGTCGTCCCCCGGTTTCCTGTCCCGAGTTTTTCGCACTCGCGGCGTTCCGAATCGGCGTTTCGCTCGTATGGGATTTCGGCGGCTGCGCTAGTCGAGGATTTCGCTCCGTTTCCTCACGAAGACTGCTCGCCGCAACGAATTGCGAAACCTTGGAGTGGGTATCGGGATTTTCGGAAAACGAAACCGGCTTTTCCGGCGTGAATTGTCCGACTTGTTCAAGGGGCGTCCTCCCATCGGGCGCAACCGGAAATGTTCGGTCCGCGCCCCCGGAAAACAGCACGAAAAAGCCGCCCAGCCCCAGTCCGAGCGGTATCCAGGCATTGGACCAGGCCTCGAGGCGGGGCAGTCGCTCGGGATGTTGTTTCCAGGAGGCGGCGGACAATTCAGCTTGCTCGAGCACATAAAACCTCATGCGGCTCCGGTCGACGGAATCCTGGAGCGCAAGATCGAGGCTCGTAATGAACAGGTTCTTGCCGTCGAATGTTTCGTCCAGTCGTTTTGCGGCTTTCCGATAATCGGAACGGGAAAAGCACATGAAAAACACGGGAGGAAACAGTACGGGCAGTAACGAAATCGCAAACGTCGCAGAAAGCGGCAGCGGACGTAGCCCGAGATGAACGGCCCCTGCCAGAGCCATAAGCACAGCGGAACACCATGACCCGATTCGGAACAGATTCCACGCGCCGCACCACCGAAGCCGCGCGGCTGTTGTCTTAAGCAGCGCGGAAAGGTTCGGGCAATCGACTAGTGCATTTTCCGATTCGGCGTAGCGGAGCCCAAATGTAGGTCGGCAATCCTTTGCCGACAAAGCCCCTTGCCGATCTTGTGCGTCGGCAATGGATTGCCGACCTACGATCTTCCGACCCGTACCGCTAAACCGGGGTGAAAAACGCGCTAATGGGTGATCCAGCCGAGCCATACCTTGTCGAACCGCCAG
>NZ_JBDIVO010000361.1:0-4510 GCF_039794385.1 Methylocaldum sp.
GGACCTACCGACAGCTCGGTGAATCCGAGAAGGCCCTTGCCGACTACAGCACCGTCATCGCATTGCCGAACGCGCCCGTCGAGCCAGTCGCAAGAGCGCTTTTTAGCCGGGGCGAGACCTACCGACAGCTCGGTGAGTCCGAGAAGGCCCTTGCCGACTACAGCGCCGTCATCGCATTGCCGAACGCGCCCGCCAAGCAAGTCGCAAGAGCGCTCAACAACCGGGGCCGGACCTACGGACAGCTCGGTGAGTCCGAGAAGGCCCTTGCCGACTACAGCGCCGTCATCGCATTGCCGAACGCACCCGTTGAGCAAGTCGCAATGGCGCTCTATAGCCGGGGCTGGACCTATTGGCAGGTGAATGATGCGAAGCACTCCGAGCACGACTTCGAGGAAGTCCGTGGACTAATTGAAGCGCCGATTGCATTGCGTGTCGAGGCGCATTTCGCCCTCGCGAAGATCTGCATCGCTTCTGGACGGTGGGATTCTGCCATCTCCGTGCTCGCGGAGGGTCTGGCGCAGGGCGCTTCCAAGGAGCAGCCTTATGTGGGCGATTCGGAGGGTATCATCGCTGCCTTTTTCGAAAGCACCCTGACTCCTGGCATCCGCCGGGAGCGAACCCGCGGACTAGTACGGGTCTACCAGGACCATAACGCTATCCTCCAGTTGGGGGAGGCGTTGACCAGCCACTTGGGTTCACTCTACCGCACCGGGGAAGACTTACCCGCTTCGGACAGCCTGGAACTCTGGGCCTCGGCTTGGGAAGATGCCGGTCGAGATATAGATGCATTCCGGGTGCCTCTGCGCATCTTTCGGACGGGCATCGATTTTCTCAAGGCCGGCGGCAAAGATCTCACTATCCTCCTGGACCTCAATCAGGAGGAGCGCAGAATTCTGGAACAGGCGTTGGCGTTGGAAGCCGAGCCATGACGCCTTATTCCAAATCGCCTTGAATAAGGGATTGATTTTTGTACGGCAGATTAGACCGTAAGCCACCGAGCGACCGCGAATCGGCGGGTTACGCTCCGCTAACCCGCCCTACATTCCTATCGCCGAATGAGTCACCTAGGCGAACGCTCGCGGTTTAAAGCCCGCTTCCGCGGGGGAGATGGCGCCAAAATGAGCCTGATGCTACCGAAATGTCCTGACAAGAATGGCGCCGGTTCAAACACATTGCTCTCCGGTGAAATGGAAGTCGAGACTTTGCTTCAGCCGCTTGGGCAGGGCCGGCAAGGACGAGCGCGGGATCAGAAAGGTCGAGAGGTTGAACAAATCCTTGAAGATCCGCTTCTTGTCCACCGTTTCCTGGAGATATTCGTGTCCGCTGCTTCCCCCGGTACCGATTTTGCTCCCCAGCATGCGTTGCGCCATCAGGGCGTGGCGGCTGCGCCAGGCGGTGAACTGTTCGTCGATGTCCATCAGGTGACTGAGCAGGCGGAACGGCAGGTGCAGAATCGGCTCGTCGCGGTAAAGCTGGATGAAGAGGGCCGATAGCACGGACGTTTGGCAGAGATGAAACATGCCTTGCGCCTTGAGCCGCTCGAATCCTGCCGGATCGAGCAGATAATCGAATTTCCGCCGGGTGTTTTCCAGCTCGGCGAGCTGCGCGCTTCGCTCGGCATCGGAAAATAAAGGATTCGTCTCGATCGAGCGCCGGTCTTTCGCCAGCATAGCCATGACCGCCTGACGGTAGCTTTCCCAAAAGTCATAGCCCTCGAACTTGAGGAAGGGCATGCGCGCCAGCCAGGCGTCCACCTGTTCGAAAAGACTTGGCTCGCTGGCGATTTCGCGCAGGTATGCGACATCCTCGGATCTGAGCCGGCCGGTGACCGGTTGCGGAACGTGAACGCCCAACCCCAGGCGCAGTTCGATCTCGCGGAATTGCACGCTCTGGAATCCGGAAGCGGGGATCAGGTAATCGCGAAAATCGAGAAAATCCAGCGGAGTGATGGTCTCCAGAACGTCGATTTGCTGATTCAAGACCTTTTGTATCGCAATGACGCGCTCGAGACGGGCGACGATGACGCCCATGCTGTGTTCGTCCAAAGGCGTGACCGCGAATGCACCGAGCACCGACTCGAGTTCGTGCAGGATTTGCTTGAACCAGATCTCGTAAGCCTGGTGCGTGATGATGAACAGCATCTCGTCGTGGGCTTCCCTGCCATGCCGGCGGCTTTCGGGCGTCTGAGCGCTCAAGAGACGCTCGAGTTGCAGGTAGTCGGCGTAGTAGATTTCTTTCGTGGAGCGCTGATTCATCGGGGTGTCTCCGCTTGATTGATTGATGTTATACAGGCATCGTCGGCAAAGGATTGCCGACCTACGCTTGTAGGCAAACCCAAGTAGGTCGGCAATCCTTTGCCGACACGAACGCGCGTCCCGTTCGGCCGGGCGGGAGAACGGCATCAGGCATGACACGCCCGGCTCAAATCCCTCAGCTCGCCAGCTCCGGCAAATTCCTGAAGAGTTCCAGCGCCTCGGGATTGGCGAGCGCGTCGCGGTTTTTCACGGGGCGTCCGTGAATGATCTCGCGTACTGCGAGTTCGACGATCTTGCCGGAGAGCGTGCGGGGAATGTCGGCGACCTGCACGATCTTGGCCGGAACATGGCGCGGGCTCGCGTTTTCGCGAATCTGCCTCCGGATTCTTGCCGCCAGCGCTTCGTCCAGCTTCAGGCCTTCGCGCAGGCGCACGAACAGCACGATGCGGACATCGTTATCCCAATTCTGGCCGACGACCAAACTTTCGACGATTTCGTCGAGCCTTTCGACTTGCCGATAGATCTCGGCAGTGCCGATGCGCACGCCGCCGGGATTCAGCACCGCATCGGAGCGGCCGTGAATGACGATGCCGCCGTGCGGCATGATCTCGGCCCAGTCGCCGTGCCGCCAGACGCCGGGGTACATGGAAAAATACGCCTCGCGGTATTTGGTTCCGTCCGGGTCGTTCCAGAACTCCAGCGGCATCGAAGGAAAGGGTTTGGTGCAGACCAGTTCGCCTTTCGTGCCGACGACCGGTTGGCCGTTTTCGTCGAAGACTTCGACCGCCATGCCGAGCACCTTGGCCTGGATCTCGCCCCGTCGAACCGGCCCCATCGGATTGCCGCCCACGAAGCAGCCGATCAAATCGGCCCCGCCCGAGATCGAGGACAGGCACACGTCGGATTTGACGCGCTCATAGACGTAATCGAAGCTGTTCGGCGCCAGGGGCGAACCGGTCGAAAGAACGGTCCTGAGCGATGTCAGCCGATGCGTGCGTTTCGGTTCCACTCCCGCCTTGAGCAAGGCGTCAATGTATTTGGCCGAAGTGCCGAAATGGGTCATGCCCTCGGCATCGGCGAAATCGAACAGCACATTGCCCGAGGGGTGGAAGGGAGAACCGTCGTAAAGGAGCAGGGTGGCGCCGCAGGCGAGGGCGGAGGCCAGCCAGTTCCACATCATCCAGCCGCAGGTGGTGAAATAGAACACCCGATCGTTCGGCTTCACGTCGCATTGCAGTAGGTGTTCCTCCAAATGTTTGAGCAGCGTGCCGCCGGCGCCGTGAACGATGCACTTCGGAATGCCGGTCGTGCCGGAGGAATAGAGAATGTATAGCGGCGAGTCGAAAGGTAGCCGGGCGAAGGGAATCTCGCGCGTTTGGTAGGGCGCGAGATAATCGTCGAAGCGAATCGCCCGTTCGCCCAGCGCCTTTAGCTCAGGCTGCTCGGAGATATAAGGAACGAGGACAATGCGTTCGAGCTTCGGCAAGTTGGCCATGATCGTGCGGAGCTTGTCGGCGGCGAAATGGGCTTTGCCGTTGTAAAAGCATCCGTCGGCGGCGATGAGAACCTTCGGTCCGACTTGCCCGAACCGGTCCAGCACGCCCTGTACGCCGAAATCGGGCGAGCAGGAGGTGAAGATCGCCCCGACCGATGCGGCGGCGAGCATCGCGATCACGGTTTCCGGCAGGTTGGGCATGATGACGGCGACCCGGTCTCCCGGCACGACGCCGTCGGCTTCGAGAGCCTGCGCCAGACGGCTGACTCGCTCGTAAAGCTCGCGCCAGCTCAGCCGCCGGCGCACCCTATCCTCGCCCCAGAAGACGATGGCGTCTCCGTCATCCCGGCGTTTGAGCAAATTCTCGGCGAAATTGAGCCGCGCCTCGGGGAAGAACCGCGCGCCGGGCATCTTGTCGCGGTCCGCCAAAATGCGGTCGCCGCGCGTCTCCGCCACGACTCCCGCGTAGTCCCACAGACTCAGCCAGAATTCGTCCATTTGCTCGATTGAGAAGCGGTGAAGGGCAGCGTAATCGGGCAATTCGATGCTCCATCGATCTCGCAGAATGTGCGTGAATCGGTACAGATTCGTGCTTTCGATGCGCGAGCGGGTGGGTTGCCAGAGGGGTTGATTCAAGACGGCGCTCCAGATTATTTATCGCGGGAAAACCCCCGGTTCTGCCGAGGGACTCGCAAAGTTTGACATTTCCGGGAGTCAGGTATTGTCCCAATTTCGCTGGGCCGTCATTCCGGCAGGGATT
>NZ_JBDIVO010000362.1:0-4502 GCF_039794385.1 Methylocaldum sp.
AGAGGCGCCCATACGTCTCTCCGTTGTGGGAAATCGAGACGGCGAGAAGATTGCGCATGGGCGGGTGGCCCGGCGGAAATCCCGCCGCATGCGGGTGCTCGTGCAGATTCTGCAGCCGCAGAAACTGGTTCCGGGCCAGCGCCCTCCCCAGCAGTCCCTTTCCTTCCGGCCAGTGTTCGATGCGCTGCGCCTGTTCTTCGCTCAAACCTGTGTAGATGAATTCGGCGAGTTGGCCTTGCTCGTCGAAAATCCCGATCGCCCCGTAGCGCGCCGACAGCAGACGGGTCAGATATTCGAGAGAACTTTCCAATAGATGCCGTTCCAGCTTTATCGTATTCATGATCCGCAGCAAGGAACGGGTCGCTAGGCTAAGCGATCTCAGCTGCTCGGACCATGATGGCGAAGGATCGCGATTCGTCGACAATTCGGCATGGCGATGCGATTCATCCGACAAAAGCTCCTTTTCGCGCTTCAGGAGCGCGTCAATCAGGCTGGTTCGGGTTACGGCTCCGATAAAATCGCCGCTATCGTTGAAAACCGCTAGAGCCGCCAGGTGCTCGTTTTCCAGCCTGCTTTTCACGATTTCGAGCGGCGTGTTTTCATGGACAGGGGCCGGAATCGGGTCAACCACCAAGTCCGCCAGTATCCGGTCCGGGTTCCGGGCGATTTGTTCGCTCGATACGAGTCCCAGAAAGAGACTTATCCCAGCGGGGAGGACATCGAAAACGCTATAGATATAGCCCGGCTCGAGCTCCTCTCGTGATGGCCGGTCGTCGGCTTTTGCTCTTGTCAGTTGATCGGTTAATGCTTCCCGTGCGCAAAGTCTCGAGCGTCCGATTGGATGGTTAGTCGAATCGCTCATTCGTCGGCCTGGGCGAAACGGTTCATGAGGTTTTCAAGATCCACAGCCAACTGTAACGCTTGTTCACTAGTGTTGGCGGTCCGCTCAGCCTCTTTCGCGATGTTCTTGGTTTTTTGGTTGATGTTTTCAACGTTGCGCATGATTTCTTGAGTGACGCAGGATTGCTCCTCCACGGCACTTGCTACCTGCACATTCATATCCTTGATTTCTTCAATCGCTCGCGTGATCTCGGAAAGCGTTTCATTGCAGACCTCCGCCTGTTGCACGCTCACTTGAGCTTGCCGGCGGCCTTTCTCCATAACGGCGGTGGCTTCCTGGGCTTCTTTCTGCAGCCGCTCGACGATTTTCTGGATTTCCCGGGTCGAACTCTGGGTGGTGGACGCCAGCTTGCGTACTTCTTCGGCAACGACCGCGAAACCGCGTCCCCGCTCGCCCGCGCGCGCAGCCTCGATGGCGGCGTTCAAGGCCAACAGATTGGTTTGGTCGGCGATGTCGCGGATCACGTTGACTACGACATCGATGCCTCTGCTTTCTTGTTCCAGTTTTTCTATCACCTGTGCGGCATTCTCGACCTCATGGGCCAAGTCGTCGATTGCAACGCTGGTCTGCCCCACGGCATGCTTGCCCTTGCCGGCTGCATGGGTCGCGCGGTCGGCTGCGGAAGCGGCTTCTGCGGCATTGCGGGCGATACTCTGAACGGTTGCCGTCATTTCATCGACCGCCGTCGCTACCATGGCGATCTCCGACTGCTGATGGGTGAGGTCGTTGCTGGTCTGGCCCGCTGCCTGCCGGGCGTGAGTCGCCATGTCCTGGAGCCGGGCGGCGGCATCATCGAAGCGCCCGATTACGGTTCGCAGCCTAGCCTGCAAGGAGACGATAGCGGTCTGCAATTGGCCCACTTCATCATCTCTTCCGGCATAGACCTTTCGGGCGATACCGTTGTCGATGAACTGCTTGGAGAAATTCGCAGCCTGGGTGAGCGGCCGTGTGAGAAGACGTGCCATGAATAACGAGAGGGCCACACTGACGGCGGCTGCCGCATAAAACGCGGGTTGCGCGCCGGCTCCGGTAAAACCGAGCGCTAGCAGGGGCGCCATGGCGACGAGAAATCCGACGAACGCTTTCGCCGAGAAGCTCAATCGGAGCAGCGAAGGCAGCTTGAACTTTTTTTCGCGGAACGACCGGTAAAGCGCTTCGGCCCTTGCAACGTACTCCCGTGAAGGACTCACCCTCACCGATTCGTAGCCGATTATGCGGTCTTTATCCAGCATCGGCATAACGAATGCGTCCACCCAGTAATAGTCGCCGTTCTTACATCGATTTTTGACGATGCCCATCCAAGGGGTCCGGTTTTTCAAGGTGGTCCAGAGATCGGCGAACGCTTCCGGCGGCATATCCGGATGTCGAACGATATTGTGGTTCTTATTCAATAGCTCCTGTTCGGTGAACCCGGCGACCGCCTGAAAGTCCTTGTTCGCGTAAGTGATGATTCCCTTAAGATCGGTAGTCGAGATCAGTTGTGTACCGGCGGGATACGTCGATTCGTTTGCAGTGACGGGAAGATTGATTTTCATAGAGAAGCCTTTATTCAGTCCGCTCGGCAGGCAAAGCGCGGGCGCGCGTTCCGTTTGCATCGTCGAGGCAGGGTTCGTTCACGTTGCGAAAAGGCCATCCGCGCTGGTGTTAGGAAAAATCCGGGGACCATGGGGATGACGGCCTAGAGTATAGGTGGGAGGAAACAAGAAATTTCTTATTTTTGGCGCTGGGTCGTTTTCCTGGTTCGTGTACTGCCAGCGAGGCAGTTCGGATAGCAGGAGGTGGGCGGCGCCAAGAGCTGCGGCGCAGGCCGAATCGCACCGGCCCGATTCGCATATTCGCCGAACTGGTCTAACTTTTGGGCCAGTTCTCCAGAAGTTCTATAGTGACTGTCGGGATCGGAACGAGCGGCGGCTCCCAGCCGTCGGACCGAACCGGCTGGAGGCTCCGGTTTTCTTACAGGCGCTTTTTAGGGGTCCGTTATGTCCGAACACACCGATACACTGATTGGTCATTTGCTGGAAGTTCGCAACGGTCAATTCGTAGCCAAGCTATTGAGCGAGGAGGAAGGCTTTTGCCCGACTGTGTCGGTGGACGGTGAGCTCAAAGTGGTCGGACAACCGGGATCTTACGTATCGATCCGTCAGCACGGTTTTCGATCCTTGGCGCTGATCAATCATGTAGAAGCAGATCGTTCCGGTGGTCGAATATGCCGTTCCGCGGCCGGCAGCCTGGTCGCGCTTACGCCGCTCGGACAAATTACCGATGAAGGCGTGTTCCAGCGCGGTGTAAGGCATTTTCCGACACCCGGCGCCGAAGTGCACATCGTGGCCGAGGACGAGATCGATTCGATTTTCGCGAATTACCGGCAGTATCGGTTCAATCCCGGCTATCTCCGCAGCCATCCCTCGACCGGCGTTTACCTGGATCCGTCGGCTTTGTGCAGTCGCCATTTCGCTATTCTCGGGCAGTCCGGCTCCGGCAAGTCATGGTCGGTGGCAAGTTTGATTCAGCGCATGGTCGATGCCATGCCCAACGCGCATATCATCCTGCTCGATTTGCACGGCGAATATTGCTGGAAGGATAGGAGCAGGGCTCTCCATTCCGCCTTTAAGCCGGAACAGACGCGTTATCTCGACGCCCGAGCCCTGGAAATTCCTTATTGGCTGATGACTTTCGCCGAGTTGCTCGACCTGCTGATCGATCGCAACGACCCGGGAGCTGCCATACAGACTGCTTTCCTGCGCGAGACGATTTACGAGTTGAAGAAAAAATCGGCGAAATCCCTGGATTTGGAAACAATCTCGCTCGACTCGCCAATTTATTTCTCGTTACAGGAGGTTTACGACAGCTTCAAGGAAGCCAATGAATTCCGCACCGATTTCGGCAAGACCAAAGGCCCGCTGTTCGGCCAGTTCGACGAGTTTCTGGTCAAGCTGCTGAGCCGGCTCAATGACGTGCGCTATGATTTTCTGCTCAATCCGGTAAGACGGAACCGCTCGGAGAGTCTGCCCGGGCTGCTGCGGGATTTCGTCGGATTGGGCGACCCCAAATGTCAGATCACGATTATCGACTTGAGCCCGGTACCTTTCGACGTGCGTCCGACCGTTTCCGCGCAGATCGGGCGCTTGGCCTTCGAGTTCAATTACTGGAACCCGTTCAACCGAGAGTTTCCCATTCTCCTGGTCTGCGAAGAAGCTCATGCCTATATTCCCCGTGAGTCCAACACCCAGTTTGAAGGCACTCGCAAGACCATGGAGCGGATCGCCAAGGAAGGGCGCAAGTACGGTGTCGGTTTGGGGGTTATCAGTCAGCGGCCCCACGAGTTGTCGGAAACGGTATTGTCGCAATGCGGCACGTACATCTGCCTGCGCATTACCAATCCCGACGACCAGGACTATGTGCGCAAGCTGGTGCCGGAGGGCGAGTCCGATTTGGTCGATATCCTGACGTCTCTCAGCCGGGGCGAGGCCATGATCCTCGGCGAGGCCATCCCACTCCCTACCCGGACCCAGATTTATAAGCCCGACCCGACGCCCAACAGCAACGACGCGGATTTCTATTCGGCGTGGAAGTCCGGTCCGGAAGATTTAGACATCGAGGG
>NZ_JBDIVO010000363.1:0-4491 GCF_039794385.1 Methylocaldum sp.
TCAGCATTCAGCTATCAGCGATTCCAACTTATTTGCTGACCGCTGATAGCTGACGGCTGACCGCTGAAAGCTGACGGCTCATCCAACCCCTCCGATGCCGAGCGCCGCGAAACTGCCCGGCTGGGCCTTCGCCGCGAGTTGTTCCTTGGTTTGCAGATAGCTCATGAACAGGCTTCCGCCCTTGTGGGCGAAGCCGAGGTCGTCCACCGAGAGCACGCGCAGCCCCAGGCTCACCTTGGCGCGGATCGGGTTCAGCGCGGGATCGAAAGCCTCCTCGGTGATCGAGAAGTCCGTCAGCCGCACCGGCACCACACGGCTCTTGCTCCACACGAACAGCATCAGCGGCGCCTCCATGGGCGCTATTTCCAGCGTCCCGGAACTGGCCTCGGCATCGACCCGCAACAACTGGGCGCTGGTCGGATGCGCCAAGGATTCGAGCACCGCCAGTTGAGGCTGGATGCCGTGCTCGACCACGGCGCGATGCTGGTCCGGAAACTCCAACTGGTCGGCGGCATCGATCTCGGCGTCCAGCTTGATCGTCTCCACCGCCGGCCCCTTGAAGCGCATCGGCTCCGAGCGGTTGGCCGCTTCCCCCCCGGCCGACTGGATCTGCAATGTGCGCGACAGCGAGTCCGGGTTGTACTGCAGCGAAATGATGCGCAGCACTCGCGCCGACTCGGGATCGATCAGCACCAGGCCGCCCTTGAGGACACGCGGAGAATTGGGAAAGGTGGTCATTCAGGCACCTCGGGCACTCTCGGTTTGCGATCGGGCAGATCGACCTTGGGCGGCTTGGGTTTGGTGCCCGAACAATCCTCCGTATCGCCGCTGAGGTTGTAGATACTGCCGTTGCACTGATCACAGGGCGTATTGTCCGGCGGATTGATGAGGGTCCTCCCCCTGGAGTTGATCTTGACCAGGTTGGTCTGCCAGCCCAGGCACCAGGTGATGGCGTCCTTGAAACCGCGCGTGCATACCTTGAAGGCCGTGCTCAGCGCCTGTACCGGCGTTCCGGAAGCGCCGAAATTGCAGCCATGGTCGGAAGTCGGGAACCTAGTTGTGCTTGCGTGCATGTCGTTCTTCTACCGCTCTTCATATCAGGAAACTGCAAACCTCATCGGGAGATCTAGGGCGGCCCCCGGTGGCAGATTTTGTCGTGCCACCACACCGTATCGGTTCCGGACTTGAGGCCATACTTCGGCTTAACGCCGTAAGTGCTGCCCTTGGCATGGCCTAACGGAGCTAAAAAGTTCGCGATTCCGTCATAGAACCGTTGCAGGTCGAAGCAACGGGGGTCGCAGTGGCCGCCGGCAAACGCGTCTTCGACAAAGTGGGTCGTGGTCATGGGCCATACCCCCGCCGCGACTGCCGCTCTCAGATACATCAGGGTCGTATTCCAATATTGTTCGGCCGAGTAAGGGGGATCGGGGAGCGGCAAAATATCGGGATTCGAAGGATCGCAGGTGTTCTCGCTTTTCGCGCCTTTCTTGACACCCACCTGTACGAGCTCGACCGAAACCGTCGCTCTCGCCCGCTGCGCGCGGGCTTCGAGCACGGGTCCGATCACCTTGCAGCCTGATGTCAGGTCCGCCTCTTTACCCTTTACGGCGACCGCCGCCGCGCCTTCCTTCTTCTCCCGCCGGCAGATCTCTGCGACGGCCCAATTGCCCGTGGAGAAAATCTTCCCGCTCGTCGCATCCAACTTGTCCTTCGCACCTTTTTTCTCATCTGCAACCTCCTTTGCGCTCAAGGGAAGCCCAGTCAACGCATCAGCCAAGGCTTTGTCTTTTGCTGCCGTATTCGTTGCTTTCCAGACTTTGCGTAATGCGGTCTCACGGTCTGCTTCCCGAAGCAGGTCCTCGCCCTTTTCAAATTCGGTGGTGGTCGGGCGGCGAGGATCGTAGAAATCCGGGCGCTGGATGATTTCCTGCCCGGTAGCGGGCACGAAAACGTTTGGACCGCTGCCCAGAGGGCCCCGTGCTTTCTTGGCTTCCGTCTCCAAATGAGCCCGGGAGCTGGCCCCAGATGTGTCATGCAACAAGAACTTGGCGCCTGCGACGGAGCCGAAGGATTTGACGGGAGCAACTCCGATATCCTGAAACAGCGAGATGGCCAAACCCTGTTTTTCATCCTTAGGAATGGTTTTTCCCGCCCAATCATCTTTCTTCGCCTCCTTGGTACCCTTGTCGTCCGGGTCACGGAAAAGCCGATCCGGCGTGCCGCCCGCCAGGGATGAAATCGGGAGCCGGTCACTTCTATCGGCTCTTTGACCGGAGCCTGTTCCCGCCGCACCCGACTGCTGCACCACGTGCGTCAGCTCATGCGCCAGCAGGCGCTGCCCCTCGCGCGTCTCCGGCGCGAACCTACCGGTGCCGAACACGATGTCACGTCCCACGGTATAGGCGTGGGCGTCGACCTCCCGAGCCGAGCGCTCGGCGTTCGCGCCGGTGTGTATGCGTACCCTGGAAAAGTCATAACCAAAGCGCTGTTCCATATCCCGACTCAGTGCCGGCTCGAGCGGCCGGCCGGAACCGGCCAAGATCTGGTCGACACTGGTGGGCACCGCTTCGCCGGCTGACTGCCTAGCGAACCGCTGGATACGCAACGGCGCGACACGGACGGCGGGCCGCGCCGGCATCGCTAGCACCTGATCGGCGATCCGATCCGCTTCCCGTTCGTACGCGTCGTCGGGTTCGCCAACCGCCAGCTTGGTCTGGATGCCCGCCATGCGCTTCTTGCCGCATTCCTCGCATTCGCCGCTCAGACCAGGCGAGCCGCCGCAGGCGCACTTGCGCTGCAAGAGTACGCCGCGTCCCGTTACTGACGAGGCTCCGGCGGTGTTCTTCGGCTGTGTTCCCGTGTACGTAATCATCGGTCTATACCTTGGACGGCGCTCCTCAGAATCTCCGGTTTATTCTTAAAAACAATTCCGACGCTGACCTCGTTCGTGCGAAGCGGCCTCCATTCCTCTTGCACCGCTTGTCGGGATTCTTGTCCCTCGACCCCGACCAACGCTGCTATAGGGTGAGCCTCCCATTGATGGGTTTCGCTGCGCTCTACCCATCCTACGCAAGGCTCTCCAGCTACGGGCATTTCTTGGCGTCCTGACCCTTGCAGGGATTCGACACCATGAACCCCTTGGTCTTGAAGCGTTCACAACATACGTTTTTAAGCGCGGATGCACTGTATGAGACTTGGACTTTGGTGCCGCCCTCTACAGAGTGATAGTTGATCTTTCTGATCGTGTCCTGCTTGGCTACATGCACACAAGCCAGCGAGCCTAAACTCAGGCTGCCTTCGTGAATGGCCTGGTTGCCGGTCTTTGGCCCCTCGACAAAGAACACCGCGAAATTCATTGTCGCTTTCGAAGTGTCTTTGAAGTACTTGCCGGCGCGCTTATGGCCGGTGATTTGTTCCGCCTTCGGAACCGACGTGTGGTGATATCCACAGCCCTCGATGCGCGTGACGGTGTGCGCTCCACTATCGGTAAGTCCTTGGGACGCCTTCCCTCCGACGATTCCCACCTTGATATCAGCTAGGCTGACGGGGCTGGAAAAGTACTTAGCCGTAAGTTCGCCGGTTGGTACCAAGTCTCCGTCCGCGTCCGTCGTTGTTCCGGTGAAATCAATGCTTATCTTTTGTATCCAGGGCTTTTTGTTCTTGTCGGTTTTCATCGTGAATGAATCCTCGACGTCCGCCCCATGGTCGCAAACGCCGAAGTTGGCGCTAGTCTTTGGCCGATAAGGCATGATGGCCAGTTGTGGCTTGTTGTGAGCAACACTGCTCCAATCTGGATCTGATTGCTGAACGACATGGGTCAATTCATGGGCAATCAAGCGTCGTCCTTCGCGCGTCTCCGGTATGAACCAACCCGTACCGAACACTATGTTCTGACCAACTGTGTAGGCATGGGCGTTCACCTCCAGCGCCGATTGCTCGGCGGCTCCGCCCAAATGCACTCTTACTCGTGAAAAGTCGTGGCCGAAGCGTTGCTCCATGTCCTGCCGTAACGCGGGCTCCAGTGGCCTGCCGGGACTCGCGAGGACTTGATCGACGCTGGCAGGCGCAACCTCCATTTGCCCCGAAGGTCTCCCGGTAAAACGCTGGATGCGCAGGGGCGTCGCACCAGCCGCAGGGTGTACCGGCATCGCCATCACCCGATCGGCGATCCGGTCCGCTTCCAGCTCTAATGGGTCGTTACTCGCACCTACCGAGAGCTTGCGCTGCAACGCGCGTGATTGGCACTCGTCGCACATTTCCCCCAGTGGAGATTTCGAGGAGCCGCAGGCGCATTTGCGCTGGAGCAGTCCGTCGGCGACGGACACGGCCGAAGCTTTGGGCTTGGCGGGTGCGGTTTGAAGGGCTGCGGCGGCGCTCATCGCCCGGTCTCCCGCGCAATACCCCGAGCTAACTGCGCCCCCACAGTCACCGGTTTTGACTCCGTTTCGATGCGAACTCCGCCTATCTTGAGCCGCGGTAAACTTCCTCGGG
>NZ_JBDIVO010000364.1:0-4467 GCF_039794385.1 Methylocaldum sp.
CCACCAATTCACGCCAATAGGTTTTGGCCGCATCGGACAGGGTTTCCGGTGGGTCTGGCAGGGTTTCAAGTGGATGGTTCGACATAGCGAGTTTTCAGGGAAAGATTAGTTCGTAAAAAAATGATGAGCCGCCCGTTCTAGGCTTCGATTCCGCCAAGGAATGAAACGCCCCCCCTCGGCGGCGGCCAAGCCAAAAAAAAGCCGCTGTCCCTCTGGAAAAGACAGCGGCCCGTTTGCCTCGTCGACCGTGGTGCCACGTGCCGGAGTCCGCACGTATGCGCCAACCCGAGGCGAACTTGTTAACCGGCCCGTTCTTCGAGCAGCGTTGCCCAGGTCAGCGTATCGCCGTACATCGGCTGCAACGCCTGATCCCATCGGCTCAAGCCATCGGCCCGGAGAATCAGCCGGAAGACGCTTTTGTCGTAATCGAACTTGAGCTCCGTCGACACGTCGATTCGAGCATCCGCACGCAAGCCGAGCTGATACTCACCGAAACTGGCCAACACCAAGTCTCCCGCATCGCCGAGTACCGGCAAGGCTTCACTGAAGACCAACGGCAGCCCGAGCAGGCTGAAGGTGCCGCCCACGCCCGTTTGAAAAACCGGCAGGATATCGCCGCCGACGTTCTCGGCCCCCGCAACGTTCTTGATAGGCCTCTGAATGTTCAAGAGCTGCGTCAAGGTGGTCGGGTTCGCCACCCAAATGCTGCCGGGCAGCAAGCTCGGGTGGATCCGGGCAACCATCTTGATGATGTTCTGATAGTTGATCGTATCCGCCGCTTGGCTCGTTTCCTTGCTAATCACGATCTTGGCATTGTCGTTCAGAAGGCCCAACGGACGGCCCACGCCGTTCCCGGTCAAGATCGCCGCTTCCAGCCCGAACCGCGCCGCCGCGCTCATGATCTCGCGAAGCTGGATAGATGCCGCAGGCGAGTCCATAAGCAGTTCGTTGGTGATTTCCACCAAAACCGCGCCCTTTTTGGGCCGCATGGTGACGGCCCGAACCTTCCCGGTTTGGCTGGAAAGCTGTTGACCTTCGCCTACCCATTCCATGGTCAAACCGCCAATCGCGCCGCCCGCATGGGAATCGGTGTTATTGAAGCCGGCAATCATGACCGCCGAACTGGTCATCGGGACCACGGACACGCGGCTTAGAATGCCGCTTTCCACGAATGCCGGCCCCAGAATTTCGGCCAGGAATTGAGGCGGAACCAGAAAGCCGCCGCTTGAGCCGGTGCCTTCGGTCATGCCCGCCGCATGGATCGGCGGGCCTACGCGCAAACGGGAGTCGCCCCGTTCCGACGCCAGCGCCGCCATGAACTCGGCCAGGTTCTTAAAACCGTGGGTGTCTCGCGGGAACATCGCCGCGATGGTCTGCGCCGCGTTCGGACGAATCATGTCCTCAATGCTGGTGCGCTGCACCAAGCCGCCGCCAGCCGGTGCGCCCGGTTCGGTCTTCCGGCCTTTCGAGCCACGCGAACCGAGTTCATTCTCGACCGCTTCGAAATCGGCAATGATGCGGTCCACGTCCGCCGCTTCGGATTCGGTCAAATCACGGCCCTCGCGCTGTGCTTGGCTGCGAATCGCGTTCGCTTGATCGTTGAGATCAATCAAACGGTCCTGCAAGGATTCGGCGTTCCATCGGGAATAGTTCGGCGCATTGCCGACAACGGCGACGGGGCAGATTTCAGCCATACGGCTTTGAATGTGTGACAAATTCATTTCGGGTTCTCCGGTAATTGAACAGTGTTTAGTTGCTCCCCAATAAAAAGCCGGTACGTCGACCGGCTACCGGAGAGCCCGCCAGTCCGCGAAACTGGCTAGGCTCGATTATACCATTGCTTAAAAAGCAGTGCTTTTTTATTCACCCGTAGGCGCTTAGTTCAGCGGCATTCCAGGCGGTGCAGATTCGCCAAGCCCGACGCTCATGACGTGGTGCCGTTCATTCCCAGAAGCAGTGTAAAACGCTCCCGCAGCGTTGCCGAAATCCCATCCACAACGCAACGTGTGGCCTCGGGAAAGCCGCTCGGAAATACGCGCTTGCTCGGGTAGCGGTAACGTCCGAAGTCCGCGCTGTGCCAGTTCTAAAAGCGCCTGGTGCGCCAGGAGGATAAGCTGTTCTTCGGGTAAGTCGGTCAAGGTGTGCTCGGTGTTCATAAGGATTTCCTAACTTTGTTACGGTTTCTGATTTCGAAGGAGTGCGTGCGGTCGAGGTCTGCGCCTTGGCAAGAACGGAATGGCCCCTCCCTCGCGCGTGTGGGTGCCGTGCACGTGGGGTAGGGTCATGCTGCACCCTCCCATGTCCCAGGCTCCCGCCACACATAGCCGCCGTCCGGTGTCCGCGACAATCGCCAGCCGGAACGAATCCGCTCGTAGCATTCGCCGCCGGGCATCCATCGTTGAATGCCTGATTCCGGTACGGCGTGAATGCGCGGTTCGGTCTCGGTCGCACGGCACAGGTAATACCGCCGCGCTTCGGGATCGCTCCGGCATTTCTCCAGAACCTCGGCGATGACTTCCTCGTCAGTCTCGCCGATCCGATCCAGCCATGCGCGAATGTCGCGAAGTTCCGATGCTTCCGGCGTGATAACTTTTGAGGGTGAAAAAACCGTGTTTTGTTGCGCGGTTTTTTGGGTGCAAGTTGCGCTATTGTTGCGCTCTTGGTTGCGCCTCAATGCCGCACCAGCCAAGGCTTTCAGGCTTTCTGTTGCGCGGTTGTTATCATGGGTGTTATCGCTGTTTTTTGCCATTGTTATCATGTTGCGCGTCCTAAGGGGCGCAACGTGATAACTTTTCTCAGTCGTCGACATCGCGCCGCCTCCGTGGTTGTTTGGGGTCGGTATGGTGAGATTTTTTGCGGGGGGCAATCTTGCCTTCCTCGGTGGCCTTTTTGATCGCGCGGCAGACGTTGGATTTATGCATGTTCAGCTCGGTGGCGATGTCCGTGACCGACATCCCCAGGTCATGCAACGCGATTACTTGATCGGCTCGTGATTGCTCGAGATTCCGGACTGTCCACACCTGCCGACCGTCCCGATCAGTTTCTAGCCGCGCCTCGAACGGCGATCCGGCTGCGTTGTGGCGATCCTTCTCGAAATGGACCTCGAAGCGTGCGCCGTCTTTTGCTGGGTCGTAGTCGCCGGGGCGCTTGAGGCAGATCACGGTATCGAGTATGTCCTCCCGCTTGCTCGTGCCGCGTTGAGCGCCATTTTTTCCCGCATGGTGTACAAACAGCACGCTCCGGCCACGTGCCCGCTGATACATGGCCCATTCCGCGACGTTCAACCACGATTCCGCCTCGTTCTCGCGCCCGCCGCGCCTGACCAGCGCCGACAAGTTGTCCACCACGATCAAGCGGGTGTCGTCGGTGACGTGTTCCTCAATCGCGTCCTGTCCCTCGGCGGTTGCCAGGTCCGGCATGAAAGAAGCCTGTAGGTCTGGCGTGATAATTCGAAAGTTATCCGGGGCGCATTCCTTATCGCTCGCCAGGATGATTGAAGACAGGCGCTCTTGCATGGCCGCGCCCGGCATTTCGCCGTCCAAATAAAGAACGCCGTGCGGCTTCTCGGCCGTCCAGCCTAGAAACTCGCCGCCGCTGGCCGCAGCGTACGCCACGTTCAAAGCGAAATGGGTTTTACCCACGCCACGCCAGGCGTAAACCATGTTCAGGCTTTGGGTGCCAAGCCAGGGCGAAATAATGGGGTCAAGCCTCGGGAGTTCGCGACTTAGCAGGTCGTGAAGGGTGACAGACACCAGCTTGGGTGACTCCGTCCGTCGCGGTCTTTCCTTCTCGGTTTTTTCTGATTTTGATGAATCTGAACCGTAATACTCGGCCGTGCCGCCCGAGTGCCCCAGGATTTCATCGGCGGAGCGCCTGCAATCATCCAGACTAGGCATGGCGCACCTCCCGGATTTTGTCCGCGAGGTCAGCCGCGAACCGCGACATTTCATGCGCTTGCTCGACGGTGAACTCGTCGCCGCGAGCCAGGCCCGAGAACGCGATACTGGCGACGACAAGGTCACGCTCCAGCGCCTCGAGCAGGTCACGCCACGGTATGCGCGGTGCCGTCGGTCGGGTCGCATATCCGCTCTCTCGTGGCGGAAATAGGTCTCGAAGCTCCAGCCCGACCGCGCCGAGTATCTCGGTAGGTTCGCAGCCGGCAAAGCACCTGATTAAAACGGTTTGGTCTGATGTTTCGCCGATGGAAAGAGAAGGATTCCTGTCGCCGCGCCGATGCAACGGTCCAGGGCATCGAGCGAGCCATCTACCCGTCCCGGTTTGGCGAACGCCTTCAAGCCGTGACAATACGGCATCGACGGGGTTATGATGACTACGCCCTGTTTTTCCTATCCCCACCGGTCGCGGGTGCCCGCCCGCGCCGTGGCCCCCCGGCATCATGCCGCACCCCGTCCGGTGTGTGTCTGCGTCCGCCGCTCGCGGAATTCTATTAAGTCGCCGACCTTGTAT
>NZ_JBDIVO010000365.1:0-4444 GCF_039794385.1 Methylocaldum sp.
TAGGCCAGTCTGGGACCCAGAACGGGCTCGAACGGCACGTCCAGTTCCCGGAAGAAATCAATGAAGGGGGCCACCGGGCCCTGGCTGACCAGCGCTCCCAAGGGGTAATGAATGCCGCCGCTTTGCCGGCGCCGCGAGTTGCCGCCGAGAGCGTCCTCCTTTTCGACCAGCAGGCAATCGTACTCGCCGAGCCGATAAAGTGCGGTCAGCCCCGAAATGCCGCCGCCCACGATGACGATATCCTTGCGCAGCGAAGGCTCGGGGACCTTGAAGGAAACGCCGTCCCGAACCTGATGCGTGACCCCGAAGTGGTCGACTTCGTCGAAGGCGTTCGGAAGCCTTACGAGGTTCGGCCGGCCTTTGGCGTCGACGCGAAAGGTCGCCCCGGCACCCAGTCCGAGTCCCCCGAGGACGGCCAGTGCCTTGAGCGCGGAACGACGGTTCATGACGAAAACTCGACCACAAGGTCCGCTTTGGCGACCAGGACGCCGTCCTGATTGACGAAGCGGCAGGCGACTTCAGTCGGCAGGCGATCGCTTCCGGTAGGCACGCATTCCACCTGAACGGTCTGGGACGGCAGCACCGGTGCGAGAAACTTTTGCCGCACGATGCGGCGTATGCGGCAAGGACGGCCGTAGGTCTCGGTCAGAGCCTTGCGGGCGAAGGCGAGCAGCAACACGCCCGGCAGTATGGGATTGCCGGGAAAGTGGCCCGTGAATACCGGTTGTTCGCCGGAGACGACATAGGATTTCGTAGTCATGGCTCAAGCTCCCGTGACCGTGAGCCTGCCGGCGGCGACGACGGCGTCGCCCTGAAGTGCCCGGAAGCCGCCCCGGCACAGCCCGCCGAAGCGGGCTTCGATGCGGACTTCGATACGGATGTCCCGTTCCGGATCGGCGGGTGCATTGAACTCCACTTGCTCGAATCCGAGGAGCAAATGGCGGGCGTCGTCGCGCGATTCAGGGCGATCCGCGCCGGTGGCGAGCACCACGCCCATGATCTGCGCGGCGCTTTCCAGCACCAGTTCGTCGGCGAGATCGCGCCCGGTCCAGTCGTTCCATAGGATCCGGTCCTCGGCCAAGGTGACGTGACCGGTCCCGGCCGCGCCCGGTGTCTCGATGTCGATGTAGTTCGGCATCAGGATGGGGTGACGGTGAGGCAGGAGGGATTCGATGTCGGAACGTTCGAGTCGCATGGCTCTGGGTCCTATGCCGCGCAGTCGCAGCCGACGACCACGGAGACGTGGCTGCCGCCGACGCCCGATCCGTGGTGCAGGAAGCGGGATACCCGCTCCCGTGCCGTGCTGTAGTTGAGAAGGGAGGCAATGCCTTCGTCGTAGTCCACGCCCTCGTTCATCGCCGGGACGACTCCGCGCTGGGCGCAAGCGATGCCCAAAGCCAGGCGCAGGACGCCGGAGGCGGCGAATTCGCCGGTATAAGCCTTGATCGCCGAAACTCTCGCCGAGGAGTCGCCGAGCGCCTGCCGCCAGACCTCCGCGTCCGAGCGATCCAGGTTTTTGCCGCCGTTGGCGGGGCTGGATACCCAGTCCATATCGGCGAGTTCGCACCCGGCTCGAGTCAGCGCCTGATCGATCGCCGCGACGGCCCCATCGGAATCGTGGCGGAACGCGTCCTTGGCCGACGATCGCAGGCCGATGCCTTCGATGGTTCCGAGAATCTTCGCCCCGCGCTCCAGCGCGGCTCGTTCGGTCTCCAACAGCAGGGCTGCCGCGCCCTCGCCCAGGGCGAAGCCGGAACGGCGGCGGGCGAACGGGTAGGAATCCTTGTCGCCGGCCAAGCCCAAATCGTGGAAGGCTTCCACCAGCGCCGGGCTGAGCTCGTCGGCGCCCACCACCAGGATGCGTTCGGCGAGTCCCTGGCGGAGCATCATGGACGCGTACAGGAGCGCGTATTCGCCGCTGACGTCGACGCCGGTGACGGTGGAGTTGGGACCGGCCACGCCGAGCTCGATCGCGGCGAGGCCGGCGCTGGCGTTGTACACCGTGGTCGGGAAATGGGCGGGGCTCAGGGTCTTGATGCCGTCGCGCAGGAACTTCTTCTGATGCTCCACGACGCTGTTGAGGCCGGAAAAACCGGTTCCCACCAGGAGGCCGCAGTCCCGGCGCAGGTCCGACGGCAGCTCCGCGTTAGCCAGTGCCTGGCTGCCGGCCGCGATGGTGTAGCAATTGATCGGGTCCATCCGCCGCGCCTTCTTCGGGTTCAGGTAATCGGCGACATCGAATCCCTGAACGGCGCCGAGGCGGCGTTCGGGCCCGAAGCGGTCGGTCTCCGCGAGTCCGGTCTTCCGCTCGGCCGTAGCCCGGACGGCTGTATCGACGTCGGAGCCCAAGGGACTCACGATACCGATGCCGGTAATGACGATCTGATCAGTCATGACGAATAACTCCGTTAAAAAGGTGTTAGGTTGCCGCGCCGGGGATCGAACCATTCGCCGTGGCCGGGCACGACGAAGTCGGCCTCGGCGACACGGCGGCGGGAGGCCAGGAGCCGTTCCCGATCGTGGACGATCAGATGATGGTCGATGCCCGTGGCGAGAAAGTCGTCCAAGGACAGCACCGCATCGCCGGCGATCATGCAGGCGCCCTGTTCGGTGTCCACCCAGAGGCCCATCTGGCCGGGGCAATGACCGGCCAGGTCCACCGTGGCGACGTGCGGCGAGAGCTGCTCGCCGGGGTCGCAGAGATGGAATTCGCATGCACGGTCGGACGATTCGAAGTCGTAGCGCGAATCCGTGGCGAGACGCAGGAATTCGCGCAGAAACACCGGCGCGATGAGCTCATGGCTCTCCTTGAGGAAGGCCTTGTAAGCTGCGCGGTCTTCCCGGTAGCGCATCAATTCGCACACGAATCGATATTCCTGTCGGGGGACATGAATCCGCCATCTCCGGCACTCGGGGGCCGACGCTTTGTAATGGTCGAAATGCAGGTGCGTGAAATAGGCGTCGGTGATGCCGTCCAGACCGAAGCCGACCACGCCGCGCAAGACCGCGTCGAGTTCCGCCGCCGTGGCGAAGTCGCCGTCGTCCACCAGGAAGCGCCGCGGCCCGTCGACGACCAGGGTCGCACTGGCGCGAAGCGTCAACCGGGTGGGGCGGTTCAAGCGGTAGACCCGCGCTTTCTCAGACACTGAGACCTCCGTCCACGACGATCACCTGGCCGGTCATGTAGCTGTTTTCGGGCGACGCCAGGAAGCAAGCGACACGGGCGACTTCCTCCGGGGTTCCGGCGCGGCCCATGGGAACCGACTTGATCAGCGGCTCGAGCTGTTTCGGATTCATGCCGGCCAGCATGTCGGTGTCCACGAATCCGGGCGCCAGCGCATTGACGCTGATGCCGTAGCGGGCCAGTTCCTTGGAGAGCGAGCGGGTCATGGCGATGACACCGCCCTTGGAGGCGGCATAGTTGGCCTGCCCCGGCGTTCCGATCAGGCCGCTGATCGACACCACGTTGACGATACGCCCGAAGCGCCGCCGCATCATGTCCTTGACGACGGCGCGGGACACCAGAAAGGTGCCTTTCAGATTGGTGTCGACCACGTCGTCGAAGGCCGCCTCCGACATCATGGCGAGAAAGCTGTCGCGGAGTATGCCGGCATTGTTGACCAGGATCTCGATCGGCCCGAGATCGCCGGTCACCGCCTCGACCATGGACTCCACCTCGGCGGCCGTCGCCACGTTCGCCGGATAGGCGCGGGCGGTTCCGCCGGCCTCGTGGATTTCCCGGCAGAGTTCTTCCGCCTTGTCGCGGTTGCTGGCGTAATTCACGGCCACTTTGCAGCCCGCCTCCGCGAGCGCTTTGGCGATGGCGCGGCCGATGCCGCGCGAGGCGCCGGTCACCAGCGCGACCTTGTCTTCGAATCCCATGATTTCACCCTTCATAGCGTCTGAAAATCAAAGAGGTGTTATTGCCGCCGAAGGCCAGGGAATTCGACATGGCGTATTCCATCGCGTGATTGCGGGCCCGATTCGGCACGTAGTCGAGATCGCATTCGGGGTCCGGCGTCTGGTAGTTGAGCGTCGGCGGGGCGAACTGGCCTTGCAGGCTCAGCACCGTCGCGGCGGCTTCGATGGCGCCGGCCGCCGACAGCGTGTGGCCGATCATCGGCTTGATCGTACTCATGCAAAGCCCGTCGGGTTTTTCGCCGAAGACGCGCTTGACCGCGGCGGTTTCCGACTTGTCGTTGAGCTGCGTGCCGGTGCCGTGGGCATTGATGTAGCGTATCTGTTCCGGCTGTACGCTCCCTTTCCGGAGCGCCATGTCCATCGCGCGGGCCATGCCGTCCCCTTCGGGATGGGGGGCGGTGATGTGGTTGGCGTCCGAGGTCAGGCCGTAGGAAACGAACTCGGCAAGGATCGGCGCCTTGCGCCGCAAGGCGTAATCCATGTCCTCCAATACCAGTACCGCCGCCGCCTCGCCGAGGACGAT
>NZ_JBDIVO010000366.1:0-4437 GCF_039794385.1 Methylocaldum sp.
GGGCGCATCGGCTTTCGCCTATGAAATGCCGACTCACCGTGTGCTATCTGAGCAGGCGGCAGCAAAGTCCAGACTGAGCCAACCCGATGTCCTGGCTGATCTGGGGCTCACCAAACCCATCACTGATCCCACCCAAACCTTTCCGATCGATTACGGCTCGTGCCGCCGAAAATAGCAGACGATTACGGGGCCCAAGTATTAGCTGGCCCGAAGTTGAAAGTTGAGGCCGAAAGACCTATTCTTGCGCGATTTGGTGCAACACCTGCGCCTGTCCGCATATGATCCTTTACCTCTTCGGCGGCTACGCCACCCGACGTCTTGATATCTCTTGAGAGAAATGGCATGACCGAAAGTACCCAAACCCGCGTTTTCGAAAACGTTCCCAGCCCGTTTTGCGGCATAGCCTCGGACGACCTGAAAATCGAAGTCGAGGGCCAGCGGGTCAGAATCCTCGAGAACGGTGACGCCGTAACGATTCCCGGCTTCGAGCAAGCGATCGCCGATACCGTTCCACGCATCGCCGGAAAGCCGGCTACGCTGGACCAGGCCGTCGCGCGCGCCTCGGAAATATTGAAAAGCACTCGCCTCCCGGTATTCAGCGGCTTCGGCACCGATGTCGACGAAACCCGCGCGGCGCTTTCCTTGATCGACCGTTGCCGAGGCGTGTTCGATCAAATGCGTGCCGAAGGCGGCTTGCGCAACCTCTTGGTGCTGGCCGATTCCGGCTGGATGGCGACGACCTTGGGCGAACTCAAGAATCGGGTGGAGGTTCTGGTCTCGTTCGGTACCGATATCGAACTCAATTTTCCGCGCTTCTTCGAACGCTTCGTCTGGAACAAGGAAACGCTGTTCAACGGTGACACCGGCAAGCGCGAAATCATCTTCATCGGCCGCGCCCCGACCGGCCAGGCGGCCACCGCCCCCGACGGCCGCCCGCCGAAGGTCATCCCCTGTGCCCAGGAGAGCCTGCCGGATGTGGCGGCGGCGCTTTCGGCTCTGGCCAAGGGCGCGAAACTTCAAGCGGAACAGGTCGCCGGCATCCCCGTCTCGGAGCTGCAATCGGTCGTGGATCGGCTGCGCCAAGCCCATTACAGCGTCGTGACCTGGGCCGCGGGACAACTCGCCTTTCCTGACGCCGAACTGACCGTACAGCAGCTGTGCCAGATGGTGGCGACGCTGAATAAAGACACCCGCGCCGCCGTATTGCCACTGGGCGGACAGGACGGCGATCGCACCGCGAGCCAGGTGTGCGCATGGATCAGCGGTTATCCTACGCGCGTCAGCTATGCTCGAGGTTACCCAGAATACGACCCCTACCACAACGGCGCGGCACGACTCCTCGCGAACAGCGAAGCGGATGCCCTGTTCTGGATTTCGAGCCTGAGCTCGACGCCGCCTCCGGCGAGTGACGTACCCACGGTCGTGATCGGCCGCTCGGGAATGCGCTTCGAATCCGAACCCGACGTGTTCATTCCCGTGGGCGTGCCCGGCATCGACTTTGCCGGCCACATGTACCGTTGCGACAATGTCGTCGCCATGCCGCTGTACCAACTCCGCAAGTCCGAGCTATTCAAAGCATCCGATGTGCTTCGAGCGATCGAGCAAGCACTCGGCTCTACCACGTAGCAACAGTCTCCGATAGTTCCTATTCCCTCCCGGCTTGCCCCGCCGCATTCCAGAGCAAACCGGGAGGACAGGCACAGAATCAGCCCGTTCAAACCGCTGTTTGCACCCCGCCCCATACTCTGGCGATACCCCTTTCCGTCCGAACCGATGCCGTCGAGTTGAAAAGTTAAACCGGGTTGCTTATTCTTCCGGGCTATACCAAGCCTACGGAAGAGGCATTGTGTCAGATTGATTTGAGTTTATTGGCCGTCCCTTCCAGAAAATCCTGGGACCGCGTGTTTTTGCATAACTTTGTGAATACGCGGGTCCAACGATGAGAAGTGGCGAATGCTTTGCTGGGACTTGGACATATTTAGCCTCTTCCGGCTAGGAATGGCTCCATAAAGACATTTACATCAGTTCGATGCCAGTACCGCCTTTTCATCCCACCCATCGATCTCCAGCGTCATTGCATGACGACTGCGGCGGCAAGACCGATCCGCTGAGATTGGTGTTTCTGACGACGACCCCGAGGTGCGACCGCCCGGACTGGGTCGGATTCCGGATATAACCGGACCAGCGGTATCACCTTGCGGTAACGATCCACAGGAGAGCTTGTTTCATGCTGATTAAACTCACGGGCGGCACTGTCTACGATCCCGCGCACAACATCGATGGCCAGGTGCTGGACATTTACATCCGCGACGGCCGGATCGTTCCTCACTCCGATATTCAAGGCATGGCGCCCGATCAGGAATACGATTGCCGCGGCAAAGTGATCATGGCCGGAGCCATCGACATGCACACGCATATCGGCGGCGGCAAAGTGACGATCGCCCGCAACCTCCTGCCGGAGGATCACCGCGCCGATCCATCGCCCCGTTCGGGATTAAAACGCGCCGGCTGCGGCCATGCCGCGCCCTCCACGCTGACCACCGGTTATCGCTATGCGGAAATGGGCTATACCGCCGGCTTCGAACCGGCGGTGCTCCCCATCAACGCCCGCCAAGCGCACATGGAAATGGCCGACGTACCGCTGATGGACGTAGGCGGCTATGCCATGCTCGGCAGCGATGATTTCTATCTGCGCCTACTCTCGTCCGGCGCCGACCAGCAGGTCATCAACGATTACGTGGCTTGGACTCTGCACTCCAGCCAATGCATCGGCATCAAGGTGGTCAATCCCGGCGGAATCAGCGCGTTCAAATTCAACCAGCGCAAGCTGGATCTGGACGATCAGCATAGCTATTACGGCGTCACGCCGCGCCAGGTTTTGCAGAAACTGGCCAGGGCGGTACACGAATTGGGCGTACCTCACCCTCTGCACGTGCACGGCTGCAATCTAGGGGTGCCGGGCAATCTGGAAACGACGCTGAACACGATCACCGGCATCGAAGGCTTGCCGATGCATCTAACTCATATCCAGTTCCATAGTTATGGCACCGAGGGCGACCGCAAGTTTTCTTCGGGCGCGGCACAGATCGCGGAGGCCATCAACAAGAACCGCAACATCACGGCGGATGTAGGGCAAATTCTGTTCGGCCAGACCGTCACCGCGTCGGGCGACTCCATGCGCCAGTTCGTCAATTCCCATCATGCCCATCCGAACAAATGGGTATGCATGGACATCGAATGCGACGCCGGCTGCGGGGTGGTACCGTTCAAGTACAGGGACCAGAATTTCGTCAATGCCCTGCAATGGTGTATCGGGCTCGAAATCTTCCTGCTGGTGGACGACCCCTGGCGCATTTTCCTCACCACCGATCATCCTAACGGTGCGCCATTCACCACCTATCCCCATTTGATCCGGCTGCTGATGGACAAGAGCTTCCGCAACGACATGCTCTCGACCATCAACGCCGATGCCGCCGCGCTGAGCACGCTCGGCTCCATCGACCGCGAGTACAGTTTGTACGAGATCGCGATCATGACCCGCGCCGGAGCCGCCAGGCTTCTCGGCCTCAGCGACCGCGGCCATTTGGGCGCGGGAGCCGCCGGGGACATTACCGTATACACCGAACAGGAGGACAAGGAGGCGATGTTCACCAAGCCCGATTATGTCTTCAAGGACGGTGAACTGGTCGTCCGCAACGGCGAAGTGGTCAAAGTCGTCTGGGGCAATGTGCACACCGTCAAGCCGGAGTTCGAGCGCGCGGGTATCGAAGGGCGACTGCGGGACTATTTCGATCGCTACCACACCATGAAGATGGACAACTTCATCATCCGCGACTGGGAAATCGAGAACGATGGACGCAGCAAGATTCTCGTTCATCCCTGCCAAGGTCAGGCCTAACAAGAATGGCGCGAGCATTCTCCCCCGTTGAGACGCAAAGCACCCGAATTCTGCAAATAAAACAAAAGAGCCGTGAGGAACTGCATGAACATTAACGGCGTCCAGATCGATGCGACTTTCGCCGAAGCCTTTCCGATGAGGGCCACACGGGTCATCATCACCGCTCAAAATCTCAAATGGGCTTATCATGCGGCTCAGGCCATGACAGGCTTCGCCACTTCGGTAATCGCGTGTGGCTGCGAAGCAGGCATAGAGCGAGAACTCGATCCGAGTGAAACGCCGGACGGACGACCGGGCATCTCCGCGCTGATTTTCGCCATGGGCGGCAAAACCTTGGCCAAGCAAGTGGAAACCCGCGCAGGCCAGTGCGTGCTGACCTCGCCCACCTCGGCACTGTTCGCCGGCATTCACGAAGGCGACAAGATTCCCTTGGGCAAGAATCTCCGCTTCTTCGGGGACGGATTCCAGATCTCCAAGCGCATCAACGGCAAACGGTATTGGCGCGTCCCGGTCATGGACGGCGAGTTCCTCTGCGAAGA
>NZ_JBDIVO010000367.1:0-4401 GCF_039794385.1 Methylocaldum sp.
AAAACAGAGGACTACCTGGCAGCGCCGCTTGTCGAATCGTCAAGGAGCCAGGATGAGTAAGACGGCATTGGTGCTTGCCTTCATTGCGGGTGGGGCTGTTACAGCGGCATCTTTAATTTTCGGGCTATTGCCTATCAAGATTGAGCCGAGAGACCAGGCACCGCCGAGTATCGACAGCAATACCTATTTGCAGGATCAAGTCATTTCTTCTTTGCTCGATGAAGTTGACGCGTCGTTCGCCCGTGACGATGCCATCCCTCCATCGGTGGCAAGTGAATCCCCCTCAGAGGCCTACGCAAGGATTGTCGCCCGACGCCAAGCCAGGCTTGCCAATAAGGTCAATGGCGAGTCCATTCAAGGTGGTCAATCCGGATCTGATAGGGCGCGCCATCTCACGGCATTCGCAATTACCGTACTACAAGCCGTTACGCTTGGTATTGCGTTTGGAATCAGCTTTCTCCTAAGCCAATCCGGTCGGAAACTATGGTGGGTGTTTATCGGATTCGTCAGTGGCGTTGTTATCGGCTGGCCGCTTGGGGCTATCAGTTGGGCATCTATGCTTGTATCGGGTTCTCTGACTACCGTGCTGGTGGACGGTCTATCGAGATCATTTCTATTCGCAATAGTTGGTGCAGGTATGGGGGGCTATTTCGGTAGAGAGAGGTTCAAAAATCGGGCCCATAGTACGCCTTAGGCCGGTTTATCGGATATTCGATCGGCTGCAGTGGCAACCAGGGGCGAACTTTGGCTGCTATTCAATATCGTGTGCTGTCGCAGCAATAAGAACCCAGTGGAAGTAAAACAATGAGCGACCAGGATGCGGATGCAGTACAGACGTGGTGGTTCCCGGTGTTGCCGGACGACCCGGGCAAGCGGCTGGTCCAGGGGTGCCGCTGGAGGACGGGGCGGCGCAGCCGAAACTGACGGAGTACCCGGATCTGCTGGCAATTCGCTTCCAGGATCTGATCGACCGGGCCGGCAAGAAGCGGGCGCAGGAAGCGATCGAGGATCTGCTGACTCACGCGGAGGGCATCCTGATGGCGGATCCGGATGATTGGGGAACGGCGATCGTGGAGACGGACGAGGTGCAGATGCTGATAGCGGACGCGACGGACGAGATTCTTGAGCCGGTCGCGCCGCTGGATCCGAAAACGCGAGTACAGTTGCAGGGGCGGGCGGAGCAAGCGTCGTTAAGGCAGATTCTGGCCTTGATCTAGGGCGCCTCTAGTGCCTGAGGTGTCAATTAAGATTTTGCTTGGGCTTGCCGGAAAGTCCCCTTGCGGCCAGGTGCAGTCATTTCTGGCCCAGTGCGCCGCGCTTTCGAGCCCGATCTATGTAGGCAATTTTCCAGTCGTAAGGATTGCGCATGTATATTGGCGGGACTCTATTACCTGCTCGGAATACCGTGATGGTTGACCAAGAATACGAAGAGATGATGGCCCGGCATTTCGCGGACATGGAAAAACAGTCACGCGAACGACTTGCCGAAGCATCTGACCTGATTGCGAAGTTCACGGCTCTGGCCGCATCCAAGGGCGTGATCCTCGGCGCGGAGT
The DNA here is from genome assembly GCF_039794385.1 of Methylocaldum sp. Classification (NCBI taxonomy): domain Bacteria; kingdom Pseudomonadati; phylum Pseudomonadota; class Gammaproteobacteria; order Methylococcales; family Methylococcaceae; genus Methylocaldum; species Methylocaldum sp. The sequence continues at coordinate 1,557 of NZ_JBDIVO010000367.1, forward strand.
CATTCGAGTACATCCAGACCATCGGCATCGTTGCCAAGGCGCAGGGTATCGCAAGGACGCTATTGGGACCAATAAGGACCGAGCGCGACGGACTGCTGTCGTTCAACGAGATCGCAAGTCGATTCCCTCCCAGCCTCTATTACGAAGGATGCTTTTCCGGGCCCGACTTTATTTTAATGGCCCACCCCTGTTACCGGCGCGGGATGCATCCAGTCAACAACTGGGCCCCGAGGTTTGTAGATCTGTTCTGGCAGTTCGACGGCCCCGGCATAGAAAAATACATTGCCCTCGACGAAGACCGAGTCCGGATCGATGTCGACGGGCTTGGCTATGTCGAAGCCGACACTTGGTTCGGCGCTCCCTTCGACGAGGACATACGAAATATCAAATCCGGAATCGTCAAGCTGCGCCCGCCCGTGGATCTCGAATCTCGGCATGTCTCTTTATTCTTTGCCGGCGCATACTGTCTAGACATCAAGTGGAACGAGTCGGATGGCATCAAGTCGTTCCAGGCTCTGGAAATGAAGGCTGAGGACATACGGATCGATGTCGGGGGGCAACACTACTTCCCCGCCCGCTACCTGCATGCCGAGTTTGACCTTGTGGCCAACTGCTTCAGGCACTTCGACGGTGCGATTCAGCTTTTCACGGAAGAAGAATATTTCCAGAGGCGGGATTCCGACTTCAACATGACGATGAAGAACCCAGCGCACATCAAGGCCAGGTCGAGCAAGGTCTTCAAGATCAATGGCCCACTGAGAACGAAAGACTGGGTCGAGTTCTGTTGCCACTTCTATACAGCCAATCCGCTTACCTTCGAGTACTTCAGCGGTGAGTATCCGAAGCACGTCAGTGAGATCCTCGAAAGGATCAGGGGTCGCGTATCGTAACTTGCCGGCGAGACCTAACCTCGCTGTTGGGTGAGTTTGTGGAGAAGGTCCGCTCTTGGCCGAATGCAGTCCCTCGGCCCGAAGATGTAGCCGCCTGGCTGAATGACCGCTTCTCCCCGGCTGCAGTGGTTCCAGCGCGTCCAACACTGATGCTTCGGTAAATGGCCCCTCAGGGAAGAGGACACCACCGGCACTCAGGGTGCTAGAAGATCGTGCGGTACGGAATTCTTAGCATTTTTTAACAATCTAAGCGTCTCCATGGGGTTTGCTTACGCTCATGGGGTTCGTTTCCGCCTTTTGGGGTAGTTACCGCTTCTGGCGCTCCAGCGTTTGCCGGCCTCGGCCCTGGGGCCAGTGGAGAGGCTGCCATGGAGCCGGCATCGACCGGAGCGATGGAGATCCCGGCGCTGGCAAGGGGTCCCCTTGCGAGTTTTTGCGCCGCAGGTGAGACCGCGCAGAAACGCCGGCATGATGGGTTCGTCCGGCTGCGGTGGTAAGAGATGCGCCTCGAACTGATGGGCTGCTGCACGCCAAGCTTCAAGTTCATTCAGATATCGGTTTCGGGCGTCCCAGTGGTATCGCCACCACCTGCGTAGCTCGGCGGACGTATATCGCTTCCCGTATTCTTGCATAAATTAACTCCTTTCCGACGCAGTCTGGGAACGGTGACTGGATTCCGGCAGGCTTCCAATCGTGCGGTGGGTGCAAGTGCGGGTACTCACTCCGACTTCCTTGTCCAGTGCGTGCAGTTGCGTCGGTCGGTACTCCATAGGCCGGCCGGGTCCTCGGGGGCGCCAGCGCCACAGTGGCCTAGATGCGGGTGGCTTGTTGCCCTGAAGTACCTACAGGTCGCGCAGGTCACAGGCATGGGGACGACAGGCGCCCGTGGGGGTGGGCTGCCTCCAAATTCATCGTCAAGATGCTCAGAGGTGGCGAAGGTGCTCATGCTTTCTTGCTGGGCACCTTCGTGCCCCGTTGAGCATCTTCCGGGTAACGCCCACTCCCAGCCGCCCTGCATCCCGGTCTTCGATGAACTGATCCCCAATGCTGCTCGTGCCCTCCGAATTGTCGCCCAGGAGTGGCCTGCATTCTCGGCGTCGCGTCGGATGGTAGTGACGGGTACCGGGCCATCGGCCAAAACACTGGCGAGGAAATCTTTGGCGTCGGATAGCGCTCCGCTATCACTGTTGCTGCTGGTCGCATCTGCCTCTTCGAGCAGCTCACGGGCGGGTCCTTCCAGTAATTCACCCCACACCACGGATGAGGAGCATAGCCCAGGGTGGTCGGTCAGTTCGTTTTGCTGTAGTTCATATTCGACACCCCCGTCGTCAGGGCCAATGTTGGACTTGGCACGGAGAAATATTCGTCGGGTATGTCCATCTTCATCGTCCTTTTGGTGCTTAGCTGCAACCAGTACCACTCGTGCAAGCGCCCCGAATGCCAAGCTCCCGGTTATACGCTCCACCGGATCGCGCCCACCAGTCCCTTTCGAAAAATGTGTGATGCCGACAAAGGCGCAGCGCATGCCGGCAGCCAAGTCGACAAGTGGTTGGAGAGCGCGGCGGACTTCAGCATTCTTATGAGAATCACCTGTAATGGCTGAAACGATGGGATCTACGACCAGAAGACGAACATCACCGATTTCTGTCAGCTTGTGTTGCAGTGGCTCCATATCTCGGGCTGGATCGAAAGCCCGCCGTTCATTGCCCTCGCGCACATCGGCTACGAAGTAGATACGGTCCATGCTGGCGCCAGAAAGAATCAGCCGGGGGACTAGTGTGTCGGCTGGATCGTCTTCTCCGGACCAGATGACCACATTCCCGACAGGAGACCGTGTCCCATCCGGCCAGTGTCCCCCGGTCGTGACTGCCGCGGCGAGCGCCATACTAATTGTGGTTTTTCCGGTACCGGGTGCGCCACCAAGTACATGCATTTTCCCCGCAGCCAACCAGCCC
>NZ_JBDIVO010000368.1:0-4396 GCF_039794385.1 Methylocaldum sp.
CGAGTGAAGCCTGCCGGGGCGGCTCGACCTAGATTCCGCCTCTGCGTGGCCGATTCACCCGTCTGAAGATGAATGATCTCTTATCGGTACTTGCAGTGGCGGTCTTACCCGCCGCCGGAAACATCGCCGGCAGCCTTTTGGCGGAGAGCCTTCGCGCGCCGCCATGGATCATCGGCGCCGCGTTGCACGGCGCGGCCGGTGTGGCGATCGCGGTAGTCAGCATAGATCTCATGCCCCGAATTCTGCCCGTGATCCCGACGTGGCTATTGATTTCGACGTTTCTCGGAGGATCAGTTTTTTCGGCAGCACTTGCTCGCGCGTTTCGTTATTGGACGAGTTCCCGGTCAGGACTTTCTGGCGCTTGGATGGTTTATCTGGCCGTGGCGGTCGACCTTCTCACGGACGGCCTGATGGTTGGCGCGGGTTCGGCCGTTTCCGGCGGCCTCGGATTACTGCTCGGATTAAGCCAGGTGATTGCGAATATTCCCGGCGGGTTTGCAGGGATCGGCAACTTTCGAAACCGTCAGGTGCCGCGAAAACGGCGGCTCGGCATCTCGGGCTCGTTCATTCTTCCGCCGATTTTCGGCGCGGCGATCGGCTATCTGCTGCTACGCGACGCGAGCACCCAGGTCGAGCATGCGGCACTCGCGTTTCTGGTTGGCGTGCTGTTACTGGCGACTGTGGAAGACATGCTGCCCCAGGCCGATGAGCCGGGCGTCGCCCGATGGATTTCGACCCCGTCCTTCGCCGGAGGATTCGCCCTGTTCGCCGCTTTGTCCGCCTATGTCGATTGATCCCAAGCCTCGAATCAGCGTTCGCAGGCTGAAATGACGTTCGTCGCATAAACGACACCGATTCTCGCCGGTCCAATTTCAAAACAGGGAAGGCCCGGCCTCGTCACCGATAGGAGAGTAACAATGGATGCGCTTGTCCTCGCGCGAACTCAGTTCGCGTTCACGGTCAGTTTTCACATCTTTTTTCCGGCGTTCACGATTGGCTTGGCGAGCTATCTCGCCGTGCTCGAGGGGCTTTGGCTGGCAACCAAGCGGGATGTCTTCCTGCAGCTCTACAAATACTGGCTGATCGTCTTCGCCGTGGCCTTCGCCATGGGCGTCGTGTCGGGCATCGTGATGAGCTATCAGTTCGGAACCAACTGGGGACCGTTCTCGGAAAAGACCGGCCCGGTCCTCGGCCCCTTGCTGGCCTACGAAGTGTTGACGGCGTTCTTCCTGGAGGCCGGCTTTCTCGGCGTCATGCTGTTCGGACTCGACCGCGTGGGCCCGAGACTGCATTTCGCGGCGACGCTCCTGGTCGCCTTCGGCACGCTGCTTTCGGCGTTCTGGATCTTGTCCGCGAACAGTTGGATGCAAACGCCGGCGGCGTATCACCTCGAGGCGGGCCGCTATGTGCCCGACAGTTGGATCGGCGTGATCTTCAATCCGTCCTTTCCCTATCGCTTCACGCACATGGTGCTGGCGGCCTATCTCACGACCGCGCTCGTGGTCGGCGCGAGCGGCGCCTGGCATCTTCTCAGGGACAAGACCAACCCGGCGGCCCGCGTCATGTTCGTCATGGCGATCTTGATGGCGGCGGTGGTCGCGCCGACTCAGCTGATCGTGGGCGATCTCCACGGCCTCAACACCAAGGAATACCAGCCGGCCAAGGTTGCGGCGATGGAGGGACACTTCGAGAGCCGGGCGGGCGCGCCGCTGATTCTGTTCGGCATCCCGGATGTCGGCGAAGCCCGGACGAAATACACCCTCGAAATCCCCAAGCTCGCCAGCCTGATCCTCGAACACGACCTCGATGCGAAAGTCACCGGCTTGGATGCCTTTCCGAGAGATCGCTGGCCCAATGTGCCTATCGTCTTCTGGGCGTTCCGGATCATGGTCGGAATCGGCGTGCTGATGATCCTGTTCGGACTGGTCGGCGCCGTGCAATTCTTCCGAAAACGCTTGTTCGATGAGGCCTGGTTCCACCGCTGGGGGGTCGCCATGGGGCCGCTGGGGTTCGTGGCGATCCTGGCCGGCTGGTTCGTGACCGAGGTGGGTCGCCAACCCTTTGCGGTATACGGACTCCTCCGAACGGGGGACGCCGTATCGCCCATCGGCACGCCGGGAGTCGCCGGGTCGCTGCTGGGTTTCATCGTGGTATACACGATCATTTTCGGTGCCGGCTCGTTTTATCTGATACGGCTCATGAAGCGCTCGCCGGATATCGGGCTCGAGAAACCGACGGAAAAAGGCCCTCTGAGGACGACCGGCGTCATGCCTGGGCCAGCGCTCGAAAAAGGCCCGCATTAGGAGGAACCGATCATGTTCGATCTACCGACTATCTGGTTCGTATTGATCGGCGTGGCCTTGCTCGCCTACGCCATTCTGGACGGCTTCGATCTCGGCGTCGGGATTCTTTTCCCCTTGGGACGCGACGAGGAGGAGCGCGACCGGATGATGAACAGCGTGGCGCCGGTCTGGGACGGCAACGAGACCTGGCTCATCCTGGGCGGCGGGGGCCTGTTCGCCGCCTTTCCCCTCGCCTATTCGCTGGTGCTGACCGCGTTATACGCGCCGGTGATCGCGATGCTGCTCGCCCTGATTCTGAGAGGCGTCGCATTCGAATTCCGGTTCCGGACAGTGCGCGCCAAGAAATATTGGGATTGGGCTTTCATCGGCGGCTCCACGGCGGCGGCCTTCTTTCAGGGCGTGATGGTCGGCGCTCTCGTTCAGGGCATCCGGATCGAGGACCGCATTTACGCCGGCGGCTGGTTCGACTGGCTCAGTCCTTTCAGCGTGTTCTGCGGCGTCGCACTGGTCACGGGCTATGCCCTGCTCGGCGCATCCTGGCTGGTCATCAAGCTGGACGGCGATCTCCAGGAGCGGATGCGACAGCTTCAGGAGCCGCTTGGCCTGGCGACGATTCTCGCCATCGTTCTCATCAGTTTCGGCACGATGTTCGTCAACGAAGCCATCAGGGATCGATGGTTCGGACCTGGAGCGCTTCTATTCCTGTGGATCATCCCGATCGCCACGGCACTGCTTGCGGTCGCGTTTTACCGCGCGGTGCGGGCCAAGCGAGCCGTGACCCCGTTCCTGCTGGCGCTCGGCTTGTTCGCCGCGGCCTTCCTGGGGCTCGCCGGAAGCCTTTTCCCTTACCTGGTTCCGCCGAGCATCACCTACCGCGAAGCCGCGAACCCCGACAACAGCCTCGCGTTCATGCTGGTCGGCGCAGCCATCCTCCTACCGGTCATTCTCGGCTATACGGCTTACGCCTATTGGATTTTTCGCGGCAAGGTGCACACCGGCGAGGGTTATCACTGATGGAACCGGCGGACGAAAGACCGCTCTGGAAGAAACTCGCCTGGTTCTTTCTGCTGTGGGCCGGGGGTGTCGGAACGGCCACCGCGGTCGGGTATGCCATCAAGCTGGCTGTCGGTATGTTGTGAAGGCGATGTTGCTCACATGCACCCCGGCGAAATACGGGAATCACCTGACTCCCCTCGTCCCGGATTGCGTTGCACTTCATCCGGGCTACCATTAGCCGCAACTGCACTAGATTCGATCGGCGCGCTCCCGGCGGACTTTCAGATACACAGAGCCCAGAAACAAAAAACCACTTGCCAGAATGATTGAAGGGCCGGGTGGCACGCTGATCGTTGCGTGGGCGAGAATTCCGGCGAGCGCGGAAAGACCGCCGGCAGCGCCGCTGATGGCGGCGTATTGCCCCAGATTCCGGCTGACGTTCCTTGCCGTGCAGGCCGGTATGGCGAGTAAAGCGGCGGTCATCAGTCCGCCCACGATCCGCACGCCGAGCGCAACGGTCAATGCGATGCAGATCAGATAGGCCGCGTTGTGCCAGCGGAGATCGAGGCCTTGGGCACCGGCCAGATCGGACGAAATGCCGATCAGGACCAGGTTCGAGTAGATGTGCCGGACCATGAAAAAAATGCCCAGAGCTATCGCTACCGAAATCGCAGCGGTCGTCGCCGTTATCCGCGACACGTCGCCGAGCAGTGCGATATCGGTTTCTTCCTCGGGCAGAAACAGAAACGCGGTCGCGAGCGCCGTGGAAAACACGACGGCGGTGAGCGCCTCGAGATGCAGCCGCGTCACTCTTTCCAGATACCAGATGAGGAGCACCCCGAAACCTAAGAACAAGACCGCACCGATGGAAACATCGAAATCGTACAGCAGCGCCAACGCGATACCGGGCAAGGTCAGATGCCCCAGGGCACCGCCCACCAGCGCCATGCGCTTGGTCAGCATCAGCGAGCCGAGGTAGCCGGCGACCGCGCCGGTGGCGCCACCAAGGATCAGGGCAAGCAGGATTTTTCCGCTCATAAAATCACCGATGGTGATGCTCGTAATATTTCACGCCGGTACCGTAGAGCGCCTGGAGC
>NZ_JBDIVO010000369.1:0-4336 GCF_039794385.1 Methylocaldum sp.
CGCATGCTGCGGGTGGAAGCGGTACATGAAGCCTTCCATCACGGTCACCTTGTGCTGGCGTGCCGCGGCTTCGATTGCTTCGATATCGGCGACGGTCAGCGCCATCGGTTTCTCGCACAGTACGTGTTTGCCGTGCTGTATGGCGCGCAACGCCCATTCGGCGTGTTCGTGGTTGGCGAGAGGCAGGTAAACGGCTTCCACTTGGGCATCGTCGAGCAGCGCGTCGAGCTTGTCATAAGTCCGGACTCCCTGTTGTTGTGGCGCGTATTTCGCCAGTGTCTCGGCGGCCGCTCCGGGACGGCGGCTGGCAATAGCGACCAGTTCGGCATTCGAGGCATCGACGATGGCGGGCATCAGGCGTTCGTTAACGCGCGCGGCACCAAGTATGCCCCAACGGAGTTTTCGGTCAGTCATGATTCATCCTTTTTGCGAATTAACGTGCACATCATAGTGTCGCAGGAATCGGTGATCGTCTCCACCGCAAGGGCTTTGACAGCATCGACCGATCCGCCCCGTCCGCCCGACTCTCGCACTTGACACCGGTTCAGCGCGAGCGCATGGTTGCTTGAATGGAGAGCACATGGGGAGTGCTTTGAATTTCTTTACTGACGTTGCGCTTTTGTCTTGGCCGACAAGTCAAAAGAGCAATGCATTGGGTTTTAACACCCCGCAAGGAGCTCATCATGTCACTAAGATCTTTGATTTCCACCGGCACCAAACTCTGGCTCGATTCCATCGATCCCGAACTGGTCGAAAGAGACCGCGCTCTCGGGGCCACCGGCGCGACCTCCAATCCCATCATCATCGCCGACATCCTCAACACGGGCCGCTTCGACGATCATATGCGCGCGTTGCTCGATGAAGGTATGGACAATTCGGCCATCGCCTGGGAGATGACCGATTACCTGGTGCGCAACGCTCAGGAGGTGTTCTTGCCCGTTTGGGAAGACACCCGCGGCAACGACGGTTACGTCAGTTTCGAGCTCGATCCGCTCCTCGAAGACCGCGAGCTGAATCTGCCTCACGCCAAACGCGTCAAGGAGTACATCGAGCTCGGCAAGCATTGGGGCAGCGGGCACGTCAACCGCCTGATCAAGGTTCCCGCGACCCCGGCCGGGCTGGATTCGCTGGAGGAATTGGCCGCTGCCGGAATCAATCTCAACGTCACCCTCATTTTCTCCGAGCGCCAGTACAAGCTCGCCCGTGAGGCCGTTTGGCGCGGTGCGCAGCGGCGCCCGAGCCTCGCTCATTTCAAGAGTGTGTACAGCATCTTCGTCTCGCGTGTGGACGTATACACGGAAAAGCAGATTCCGGAGCTCAGTCCCGACGCCCAGGGACAGGTCGGCATCGTTAACGTCAAGCGTCTCTGGCAGCTTAATCAGTCCTTCTGGAAGGACAAGAATCTGCCACTCCAGCAGGAAATCGTCTTCGCCAGCACCGGCACCAAGAAACCCGGCGATCCGCCCGACAAATACGTGGAAGCCTTGGCCGGCAGCGACATCCAGACCAATCCGCCCGCGACCAACGACGCCGTCGAGGGGCTCAACAAGCAATACACGCGCAAGGTCGATCAACTGCCGACCCAAGCCGTCCTAGACGAGATCGACGCCAAGGTGGACGTGGCGAAGATGGAGCAGGTCCTGATGGATGAAGGGACGGCAAAGTTCGCCGATCCGCACAAGGCGCTGTTGAAACTCATCGCGGAAAAGCACGAGGCCCTTGCGTCGACGTGATTTAGTTCGCCTATCCGTTCTAACTGCAACCACCTAAGGAGATGCCATGACCATCAAAGTTGGAGATCGCCTGCCCGAGGGCAAGCTGTACGAGTCTACCGAGTTCGACCCGGCTATCGGCTGTCCGATGAAGCCGCAACCGTTGAATGTCGGCGATCTCGTCAAGGGTAAAAAAATCGTGATTTTCGGCCTTCCGGGCGCGTATACGCCGACCTGCTCCGCGCAACATCTGCCCGGTTACGTCACGAACTTCGACAAGCTGAAAGCCAAGGATGTCGACGAAATCTGGTGCATGGCCGTCAACGATGCTTTCGTGATGGCTTCATGGGGCCGGGATCAGAAGGCCGGCGGCAAGGTGCGCATGATGGCCGACGGCAGCGCCGAATACACCCGGAAACTCGGACTCGAACTCGATTTGACCGAAAAAGGCATGGGTGTACGCTGCCAGCGCTTCGCGATGGTCGTCGACGATGGCGTCGTGAAGCATCTGGCCGTCGAGGCGCCTGGCAAATTCGAAGTCTCGAGCGCCGAGGCGATGCTCGCCCACTTATAAGAACGCCTTACTGTCTCCGGAGCCGCGGAAATCGTCACGCTGCGGCTCTTTCGCCGTCTGATGTAGAATGGCCGGCCTGTTTTCTTAACGGCACGGAACAATGCAATCAACCGATCCTTCGCTTACCGACATCCTTGGTGCCGCCGTCACGATCGCCCGTGGCGCAGGGGCCATTCTTCGAGAGGGATTCGAAACCCGTCGCGGCACTGCGGTGCAGTTCAAGACCAGCGATATCGACCCGGTCACCGAATACGACATCCGCAGCGAACAGTTCATCGTCGGCGAACTGCGCAAGCTTTTCCCTTCTCACCAAATTGTCGGCGAAGAGGGCGGAGCTTATCGCGCCGAGGAATCTCGCCCGCCTGCGCGGAATTACCTCTGGCACATCGATCCGCTCGACGGTACCGTGAACTTCGCGCACGGGTTTCCGATGTTCTGCGTATCGATGGGTTTGCTGATCGACGGCGTGCCTTCGCTCGGCGTGGTGTATAACCCCGCCACAGACGAGACATTCGCCGCCGCGCTCGGTTTGGGTGCCACGCGCAACGACCGGCCGATTCACGTGTCCGCGACGCTGGTGCTGAATCGTGCTCTGGTGATTACCGGTTTCTCTTACGATACCCATACCAGCGACAGCAATATGAAGAATTTCCTCGGCTTTCAGCGCAGCGCGCAAGCCACGCGGCGTATTGGTTCGGCCGCGCTCAACCTGTGCTATACGGCCACGGGACAGTTGGACGGACATTGGGAGATGAAGGTCAAGCCGCACGACATTGCGGCCGGCATCGTGCTGGTGCGCGAGGCGGGCGGTACCGTTACCGATTTCGACGGCGGCGACGAGATCTTGAGTACCGGCCGCATCGTTTCCAGCAACGGTCTGATTCATCGCGAGATGCTGGACGTCTTGAAAGCCGCCGACGATCGCGGTTGATGGAGGAGCTTCTCCCGCGGTTATACTTTTTCGCCCGCTGTCCCGGTGAAGGACGCGGGTGTCCGCCTACCTTAAATCAATAAGGAGTCATCATGAAAATCGGCATCGCTTCTGATCACGCGGGATTCGCCTACAAGGAAGAACTGCGTACTTGGCTAAGTTCTCTTGGCCATGAGGTCGTCGACTACGGCTGTTTCAGCGACGAACGAACCGATTATCCCACGTGGATTCGCCCGTGCGCCGTGGCTGTCGCCAACGGCGAAGTCGAGCGTGGCATCGTGCTGGGCGGCAGCGGGAACGGCGAGGCCATCGTTGCCAACCGAGTCAAGGGCTGCCGCTGCGGCTATTGCTTCAACGAGGAAACCGCCTATCTCACCCGGTTGCACAACGATGCCAACTGTATCGCCATGGGCCAGCGGATCATCAGTCTCGAAATGGCAAAGAAGATCGTCGAAACCTTCCTGTCCACCGAATTCGAAGGCGGCCGGCACGTGCCGAGGATCAAGGCGATCGATGAGTGATTCGGGATGCGGCGATGTCCCCGATAAGATGCCGCTAACCGAGAGCCGTAGGATGGGCAAAGGCCAACAGGCCGTGCCCATCTTTTCAGATGTTGGCAAAGGATTGCCGACCTCCGACTTTTTTCCGTCCCATTCGGTGGGTTACGGTGCGCGTCTAGCCATGCGGCCAAATCCGGTTTCTCGCTGGCGCACCTAACCCACCCTACCATCTGCGACAGCTCAGGGCGTAGGATGTGCTGAGGGACGAAGCGCCCTTCGACTAGGCTCAGGACAAGCATCAATCGCGAACCATGCGGTTCATGCCGGACCATCCCTGTCCGGCACCGTCCGGGCGATGCTGCCGCGCAAACCGGCCTTGCCACGCTACGCTTCGTTCAGCACGTCCTATGATCTGTTCGTAGGTCGGCAATCCTTTGCCGACAACGCCGCTAAAGCCACTGTCTGCGATTGGAAGGTCGCGACTAAAATGATTCTTCCGAACGGGCCAATCAGTCCTTTGTAATTACGGCTTGAGTGCCGAGGCTTCGCGAGCCAAGCGCGTGATTTCAGCCCAATTGCCGCTGGCGACCAAGTCTTTGGGGGTGAGCCAGGAGCCGCC
>NZ_JBDIVO010000370.1:0-4336 GCF_039794385.1 Methylocaldum sp.
AGGATGGGTAGAGCGAAGCGAAACCCATCGATGGCGGGTTAGCCCCTCGGTTCCGCGTAACCCACCGATTGACGGTCGTTCGGTGGGTTACGCCGCACGCGAAGCACAGTGATCGGCGATCGGTCAGTGCTGATGTGCGCCTAACCCACCCTACGAAACAATGCGTAATTGAACGCGATTTCGAATAACCTGCCGTCACTCGCCCTTCGGTCCCCACAAGCTTACGGTGCCGGACACCTCGTTCGAAACGGCGATTAGAGGCTTGCCGGTCGGACTTTTATGGGCCGGTACGAAGTCGATCACTTCCGGGCCGCTGTCCGGCCCCACCGGCGTGGCTGCAAAATCGCGGTTTTGCAGATATTGGACGATGGCCGGCGAGGCCGGATCGCCCAAATCGACCACGACCACCCCGCCCACGCGCTCGAGGCCGATGAACCCGTAGGTCCGGCCGTTCACCACACCAGTGGCGGCGGCTTCGGGCTCGGGGCCCTTGTTGTCGCTGCGGTCGTCGAAGGTGTTGTTCTCGTTGTTGGAATTGAAGTTGGCGGGCAATTCGGCGGCGATGATCTGTTCGAGCTGATCTCCGCTGTCATAGACCAGACCGCCGGTTTCGCCGTCCCACACCGAAAACGATCGGGCGCCGAAAGCGTAGACCGTCGATTCCGCATCCGACCCGGCGGCGGGCATCTTCGTGGTTACGGTGAGACGCCCCAGCGCGGCATTGTCGCGCAGTGCCGCCGTGAAGGAGTCATTGGTCGTAACGCTGCGCACACGGGCTTCTTCGGCGAGACCGGGATATTCGCGGGCGTCGCCCTCGTTGGCGGAGAGTACATAGTCCTTGCCGCCGATCCGGAAAGCGGCGAGCCCATCCGGCTGGTACATGCCGTAGACCCGCCCCTGAGGCCAGGTGCTGATGTTGACGGCATTGTCGCGGTCGCTGGCATCGAGGCCATTGCCGGCCTGCGAGTGGTCCTTGAAGCCGAGGTCGACGATTTTGTCCACCTCGAGGGCTTCGAGGTCGAGTATCGCGATGGCGTTGTTTTCCTGCAGCGACACCCAGGCCTTCCGGCCGTTTTCATCGACCGCGATGTATTCTGGCTCGAGATCGAGCGACGGCCGCGTGGACCCAAAGATGCGCACGCCCGGCGGCAGATCGCCGGCGCGCGGCTGATCCGGGTCGAAGGCTTGGAAACCGATCGTCTTCACCGAAAACTTGCGGCGGGGCAGTACGTCGATCACGCTTACCGAGCCCTCAGGATCGACATGGCCTTCTCCATATCCCGAAGGCTCGCCCTCGTTGGCGACCAAAACCCTCTTGCCGTCCGGCGTGAAGGTCACCATATCGGGGCCGGCGCCGACCTCGACCGCTCGCAGATTGGAACCGCCCGGCGAAAAGAAAACCACTTTGCCCGGTTCGGTGCCCGACTCCACTGCCGCCGCCACGAGCCCGTTCCCGACGGCGACGCTGGTGACTTCGGAACCGTACGCGGACAGGTCGAGCCGCTTGAGACGCACCGGTTGTTTCGGATCGGAGATGTCTACGATGTCGACCGAAGCGTTCGCGGCATTCGAAACGTACATCTTGTCGCCCTTGACGGCCACGACCTCGGCCGAGGTCTGGCCGGTCAGACCGGTGGCATAGCTGCCGACCAGTTCGAACGCGGGGCCTGCTGCGGCGACCGGGCCGGGCAGGATTCCCGCAAACAGGGCGGCAGCACCGACCGAGGTCGTCCGCGCCGCATCGAGCGCGCGAATGCCGCTCGCCAAGGCCCCCTCAAATTTCAAACGGAACAGTTTGGTTTTCATTCTTGTGACTCCGAGTTAGCGCAGGTGAAATGAACGCGGTTCAAAACAATCCTTCCAATGGCTGGACTATCCGAAAGTCGGGACGCTACTGGAATCACGTTAAGGCGGTGTGACAAGCCTGCTCCGGAGTATCGGCTAAGCCGGACCTACGCCTAACGCGGAAGGTCGCTTCAAGCGGAAAAAACGAACACCCGTAACACAAACTTAACCCATTTGAAAGAAAGCGAAGATACAGTGTCGCCAGTCTTACAAACGAGAAGTCGAGGAGACCGATCATGCTTGCTCATGTCAGAAAACCGCCTGTCGTTTTTGCATTGGCGCTCGGTCTTGGGTTGAGCCCGGCAGGGCATGCCGCCATCTGGAAAGCGACATTGAATCAATCCAATGCCGAATCCGTGTTTCCGGACAATGCGGATTACCTGACCGTGTTCATCCGGGACGGCAGCGATGCCGCCGGACTTTTGCTGAACGGCTATACGACGACGAGTGATGACGTCGTGTTCAGCGTCGACGCGCTTTCCGTGCTGGACTCGAAAGCGGGTACCAACTACGGTATCGATACTTTTGCATTCAACACCACATTAAACCCTGGCGGTTTCACCGCTAATAACTTCAAGTTGCCCAGCGGATGGAGCCTCGGGTCCGGCAATGCCGATGGTTTCGGCGATTTTGAACTCAAGACAGGCGGCGGCGGCCAAGACCGCTACGATCCGGTCTGGTTCGCCATCACCGGGATCAACGGCGATAACGCAAGCCACTATTTCGCTCTTTCCGGTAAAAACGCCGGCCAGGGCAATTATTACTTCGCCGCCCACGTCGCCGGTTTCAACGAAGCCCTGACCGGCGGAACGGGCGGCGCGTGGTTCGCAGGCTCGAACGGTCAACCGGGTACCGCGCCCGAACCTGTTCCCGTTCCCGCAGCTTTTTGGCTGTTCGGCTCCGCTGTCACCGGTTTCGCTTTCGCCTCCCGGCACTCCAAACCACGCCTCGTGTAAAAAGGGAGTCTTGAAGAAGAAAGACGCGAAGCCTATCGCTCGTTGCCGGATGAAGAACGAGGTTGCGTGTAAATGGTGGCCGATAAACGCGAACCGAAACACCGGGACCGTACGAGCGCCACTCACTCCGCGCCAATGGCTGGAGGTGCTCCTTGCCGCAGCCTGATCCTCGGCATTAGCGGTGCGCGGTAGAGCATCCGCCTCACTTGGGATGAAAGACCGATGCCACCGGGCCACTTGCGTGCTTGCAAAATAAGCAGCCGGTTTGACGGAGGTCAAGTCTCGATCTGGATGCCGACTGCGGCGCTGGCTATCATGCCCTAGATGTTGACGCAGACCCGCCGGGTAGCCCGCAGACGGAGCGGATGATCCCCCGGACGTCTCGCCTGCGCCAACCACGCACCTCCCGCCTCACCCCGATCGTCCCGATCGCCGGGCGAAGCTTCGGGGAGGCCGAGTTCAAGCTTTCCAACTAACGAGGAGTTGTCCTTATGAATAACCACCTTGGCGACGACCGATCGTGCCGCGCTTATTTCCACATCGTCGACATCGACCCCGCCACCGAGAGCGTCGTGATCCAATATGTCGAGAATGACTGGATACGAGGAATGGACCAGACTCGGCACCTGCCTTGGGTGGAGTTCTTGAACGGCTTGAGGGAGGGGCGCTATGAAATTCATCGCGCGAACTGACGACTGAGCCCCTTCGGCGGCAGCCGTCCGCTTCCTCCATGATCTTCCAAACGCATCCCACGCGGCGAATCGCGATCTCGGTCCGGCCTTCCGAACCCGCCGACAATCGACTCGGATTTCGAATCATCGCTGCCATCCCGAAATCATCCTGACGGATGAACCATGTTCGGCGCTCGACCCCATTGCGACGGCCAAAATCGAGCACCTGGTCGCGGAATTGAAGCGTCAATTCACCCTTGTAATCGTGACCCATTCGCTGCAGCAGGCCGCGCGGGTTTCGGAGCGCATCGGATTTTTCCATCTGGGACGATTGATTGAAGTGGGGGAAACGGCCGAGGTCCTTACCCATCCGCGTCATCCCTTGACCAAAAGCTATATCACCGGCCGCATCGGCTGATTCCGAATTCCGATACCGGACGCTTGACGCGACGACCGTATGCCCCTGACCTTTTTCGTAAAAGGGTTCTCGATGCCGCATTAGAGCGTTTTCATCTCGCTCGTACGGCAAAACAGGCTTGGCGGAAGTCGTGGCGCCTTGAGTTCGGGTGAATTGCTTCAAGCATTCGTAGACGCGTGGCCGGGACGTGGCGTCGGGAAGGGATTCCCGACCTACAGGGTGCATGGTTGTAGGTCGGCAATCCCTTGCCAACGAACCCTTTGGCCCAACGGCGTCGTCGGGAAGGGTCGCGACTAAAGCGACCGTTTGCGATTGGGAGGGATTCCCGACCTACTCGCGAATGCCCGTACAGTAGGTATAAAAATGCTCTAATCGAACTGCACGGCAGGATGGTCGATACTTTCAGCAGCCGAGAAGCGATCTCCACCCCCGGCCTACCGCCTCAA
>NZ_JBDIVO010000371.1:0-4312 GCF_039794385.1 Methylocaldum sp.
TTTCCATCCCGGTGTACGGATTCGTGCCAGGAGGGGAGAACGTAGGTCGGCAATCCCTTGCCGACAAAGCCCTTCGCCGAGCCGATACGTCGGCAAGGGATTGCCGACCTACATATCCGAATCCCTTCACCGATTCGGAAAACGCTCTAGGCGGCTGATGTCGTGCGCGCCGCTGGAAGGACGGACAGTCTGCGTTCCGGTGAGTGCATTGGCAGGACGTGCGTGTACTGAAGCCAAGACGAGACGAACAGACAGATACCTTACGGTATCACTGTTCCGGGAACCAACAAGTAGAAAAATGCGATGAACTTTGTGCGTTCTGGTTTGGCGCTGGCCATCCTCGTGTGCGGTTATGCACTCGCAGATCAACCGCCGACGATTCCTGCCATCGTAGTCACCGCGACTCAAAGCGAACGGGATTCCTTCCTGGTCCCACAGGCCATAGCGAGCATAACTCCGGAATTCATCGACCATTCGCTGCAATCCATGACCCCCGATCTGTTCCGATTCACGCCGGGGGTATACATCCAGAAGACCAATCAGGGCGGCGGTTCGCCGTTCATCCGTGGCCTGACCGGCAAACAGGTGCTGATCCTGGTCGACGGCGTCCGGCTGAACAACTCGTTCTATCGGTTCGGTCCGCACCAGTATCTCAATACGATCGATCCGAACATCATCGAACGCATCGAGACCGTGCGGGGGCCGTCCTCGGTACTCTACGGCACCGACGCGCTGGGTGGAGCCATCAACATCATCACGCGCAAACGCCCCGACTTTTCCAAACCGCTCGGCTATAACGGCCTGCTCTCCGCCCATTACGAAAGTGCCGCCGACGCCGGCGTGTTCCGTGGCGAGGTGGAGGGCAACTGGAACCAGCTCGGCTTGATCGCCGGGGCAACCGGCAAGCTGTATGACGACCTCGACGGAGGCGGAAATCTTGGCCGACAAGTTCCCAGCGGGTACGACGAAAGCGACGCGGACCTGAAACTGAACTACCGACTGGACGAAAATCAGGAGCTGATCTTCGCCGGCCAGTATACCCGCCAGTTCAACGTCCCCAAGACCAGCGAAGTGACCCTGGGCGACAAGCTGAAATTCGATTACGAGCCGCAGGAACGCCGCTTCGGGTACCTGGAATACCGGGCGCGTCAGCTTGGGGTCTTCGACGGCGTACGTATCAATGCCTCCTACAACAACCAGCGCGAAGGGGAACAAGTGATCACGAGGCGCAACCCTGCCATCGAAACGCTGGAACTCACGGATGTCGACACTGTCGGACTCTCCCTGCAGCTGAAGAATCGGATCTTCGGCGACCATGACCTGACCTACGGGGCCGACTACTACCATGATGATTATCAGACCCGGAAAGTCGAGCGAAACCGGGTGACGGAGTCCGAACGCAAACTGACGCCCGGCACGCCGGATGGCGCGACTTACGAACACTGGGCTTTATATCTTCAGGACGAGGCGCACCTCCTGGATTCGCTTGAAGGCGTATTCGGCGTGCGCTACAACCGATACGAAGCCCGCGGCGAGGTGACCGATCAGAGCCTCCGCTTCGAGACGGATGCCGTAGCCGGCAATATCAACCTGGGTTACCGGCTCACGCCCGCTCTCAACCTGGTGGGCGGGCTGGCGTTCGGCTTTCGCGCACCCAACATGGAGGACTTTTTCGGCCGGGTGGACTTCTTCAGCGAGATACCCAATACCTCGCTGAAACCGGAAGAATCCTTCTCCAAAGAAATCGGCCTCAAATATCGCGATGAGGTCCTAAGTGCCGAGATATTTTACTTCCATAGTGACTATGAAGGATTTATCGATCGGGTTACCGTAGGCCGGCGGGCCGACGGCGCGCCGATCCAGCAGCGCCAAAACATCAATGACGCCGAAATCCAGGGCGTGGAGGCCAGTGCCGAATATCCCTTGAATGCTCAATGGCTGGTCGGCGCAACCCTGACCTGGACCGAGGGACGTGACGCGAAAACGAAGGCCCCGCTGCGACGGATTCCCCCGCTCAACGGTGCGGCCCGTCTGGTCTACTACCCCATGGATCGCCTGTGGATCGAGGGTTCGGTCTGGTGGGCCGACAATCAGGACCAACTCGCTAAGGGAGACATCGAAGACCCGCGCATCGGTGCCGGAGGAACGCCGGGATACACTGTGTTCAACCTCAAGGCGGGTTATACGCCGCATCCCCAACACGAGCTGTTGCTGGAACTGGAAAACCTGACCGACAAGAAATACAAGTCGCACGGATCCGGCATTTTCGCTCCCGGACTCAACGTTTTGGCGACCTACCGATTTAGGTTCTAGCCCGCGTTTGTTCATCATCGCGTTGTGGGTATTGATGCTCCTCCCGCCATCGGCCGCTCAACCGATCCTGGTGCATGCGACGTTCAAAACCGCGGTACGGGATTCGGTGTCTAGGTCTCGATGTGTCCGGAAAATTCGATCGCAAGCCATGAACACTTGGACGATCACGCTCGGCGTGCCCGAACACCGCTTCGGAGCAGGATGACAACCAGCGCAGCCGCGCTGAATATCGCCCCGGCAACGAAGGTGAATGCGGCGCCGAACTGGTCCCACAGCAGTCCGGCTAACGCGCTGGCCAGGAGCATGGCGAGTCCGCTCATGAGGTTGAAGAAGCCATAGGCCGTGCCTCTCAAGTCCGCTGGCGCGGTATCGGCCACCATCGTCGCCAGCAGCCCTTGGGTGATGCCCATGTGCAAGCCCCACAGGGAGATGCCGAGCCAGACCCAGGTCCAGTGGTCGCTGTAAGCCAGCGCGACGTCGGCACCGACCAGGACGACCAAACCCAGCGCAAGCAATTTAGCGTGGCTCATGCCGTCCGAGAGCTTGCCGAAGGGATAGGCCGACAGCGCATAGACGACATTCATCCCGATCAGCACCAGTGGGGCGAAGGCAATCGGCAGCCCGCCCTGTTGGGCACGCAGGATGAGGAAGGCTTCGGAGAATCGCGCCAGGGTAAACACCGCCCCGATCCCGACCACCCACCAGTACGCTGCAGACAGCCGGCGCAGGTTTTCCCGTCGGATCGGATTGATGGCACGGTGTTCCGACTTGTCCCTTTTCGGCTCCTGTACGCCGAAGAACAGCAGCGCGACGGCGAGAAACCCAGGAATGATGGCCACCCAGAACACGGCGCGGAAGTCGTTCGCCCAGACAAGCATCAGCCCCATGGCGAGGAGCGGGCCGAGGAAGGCGCCCACCGTGTCGAGCGACTGGCGCAGGCCGAAGGCCGCGCCGCGCACCTCGGGCGGCGCGATGTCCGCCACCAGCGCATCGCGGGGCGCCCCGCGGATGCCTTTGCCGACCCGGTCCATCAGCCGCGCGGCGAGCACTAGACCGGAACTCGTCGCCAGCGCGAACAGGGGCTTGGATACCGCGCCCAGACCGTAGCCGAGGACGGCCAGGGGCTTGCGTTTGCCCCAGTAGTCCGACAGGGCGCCGGAGAAGACCTTGACGATCAGCGCGGTGGCTTCCGCCGCCCCCTCGATCAGCCCTACCACAAACGCGCTTGCGCCCAGGGAGGTAATGAGAAAGACCGGCAGCAGGCTATGGATGAGCTCGGACGAGATGTCCATGAGCAGGCTGACGAAACCGAGAGCCCAGATGGCCGCCGGGATGCGGGCGCCCGACGGCGATGCTATTGCGGATTGATCGAGTCGATTCATTCGCTGATGTGTTCAAAAAGGGATCACGCCACGGAATACGAGCGATAACGGGACGTTCATGCGGCTATTCAAGGATATTCACCTGGCCAGTCGTCGGTCCGCGACGGCCCCGGATCCGGGTCAGCACCCACTCGTCCCACGGGTCCTTCTGGAGGTGGACTTCGTAGTACCGGGCCTCCTTCTCCCATCGGAGCCAGAGCGAGTCTTCGGCAGTGATGTCGTTACTCATGGCGGCCCATTGCGGACTTAGGAAAGGATATACAGGCTGATGAATTCACCTGCAAGATCGATTCCTGATCAAACTCTTCCCGATAGCGCTTCGCACGATCATTTCCGCTTATTTATTCAGCAGAACTTTCCGTAATTGATGCCAAAAGTGAAAAGTCTTTGCCGCCAATTCCGGCCGAATCAGGGCTGACTAGGCAGCAATCCGGCCATCTAACGCGTCGTAAACTGGAAAGTTTGATGCCCCGGAAGAATCGAGGATTCCGGCTTACAACCCCAGCAGAGATCCTTGGAAGCCACACATTAGCGACAGATTAAGTGTCGTCATATCGCAGCGTCGTTCCCACTGGGCCGACTTACAGTCATCTTCGAAGGTTTGGGCGATTCCTGGC
>NZ_JBDIVO010000372.1:0-4309 GCF_039794385.1 Methylocaldum sp.
TGAAAACAAGATTAGATCATTTGTGCGGTGACTGATTGTTCAGCGGCAGTTCGTAGGATGTGCCGACGATAGGAGGCGCATCGTTCGCGGTCGATGCCTGTCCTGAGCCTAGTCGAAGGGCGGTTCGGATACTCACCGCATCCTACCGCACTCTCATTTTGCTTTTAGCCAATAAAGTAAAGAATTGCCCCCTACTCGCATATATGCCATACGCGGGCTAGTCCTCATATATTGGGACAAGCAACCCTGGCTGAGCATCTGAAATCCAATAAACGCCCGCCCCGTATTTGTATCCTTGTGAGTACTCCTCTAGTTCGCGGGCCTCTGACTCGAACAGCGTGAAACGGTATTGCTTCTTAAGTCCAGCGGCAGCGGGCTCCGTATGGATAGAAAGAGTCAAAGAATATTCACCTGGCACCCACTGATATTTCCTGCGAAAGAAATTAAGCAGCCCAGCAACGACAGTGGGGCTCGCCTCGCATAATTTCTCACGATTTTCGGGCTCTTGCTTTTGTTGAAGGATATCTGAACGAACGGCCGATTCTAGAAACCGATATTCTTTATCTTCGTCTCGCGCGAAAAGCTGGAAAAAATTGATGATGTGCGCCCGTTCTTCTCTAGGTAAGAGTCGGAACGGCGTGAACATTACTGTTTCTTTCGCATCGGGGGTCATCAGGTAGTTTTGAGCAGGAAGCGTGAAGGGCACTGCGCCTTTCCGTCGAAACTCGAGGGTCAACCCCTTCACACGAACCACACGACCGCCCTTGTTCTCAATAATCAAGTGCCACTGTGCATTGGGATTGCCGACTTTATGTGTAATATGAAGAAGGCTATAGGCTTCACAACCCAGCCTGGCGCGACGGAACATGATGTGCAGGGGCGGTAGCTGTGACAGAGTAAGTGCAGCCGCAGCAATCAGCATGGACCAGAAAGACCAGTCTTCATAGAAGGGAGTGGCTAAGGGCATTATTTGGTCTCGAACGTAAGTCGACCTCAAAAGCAAGGTCAAATCTGAAACATGAACGTAGTTAACGTCTTTCTTTGCGTCAATTTTGATATCTTAATGTTATTAATCAGATTGATCTCAAATTGATGAGCATGAATTCACCGAATTGCGGTGTCTTATCGACAATCACGGACATACCTCTTTCACCATCGAAGCCAACATTGGGCCTATAAGCTCGACGGCCAATACCTCGAAGTTTTGATTCAACGGACCACTACCCCGGTAGACCGTCTGGTAATAAGGATTCGTGCTTTCGCCGGACTGGAATTCGGAGCCTTCCCAGATACTCCAGGCCTGCCTTAGCGCGTTGAGCCGGATAGCCTCCGGATCACCGCCGAGTCTGGCCGGCGGATCGTGTATGCAGCGGGCGTAGGCATAACTCGATTTGGGGAAGAAGGGCAGCGGGGCGGATAGTCCCTGCCAGTAGGCGTTCAGGAGTTTCGCAAGCTCGTTTTCGGGCTCGGCTACGGCCTGGAATGTGAGGGTTTGCTTAGGGGTATGCAGCAGGGATTGGAGTGTCGCGCCTTCGGGGGCGATCAGGCAAAGCATCAGGTGCCGGAGCCAGAGGTCGAAGAGCTGGCGGGGGCTCGGCTCTTCGAAGCTGTAGTCGGTCAGGCCGCTAGCGCCGACTTCGGCGAGGGAGCCGATGAGGCGCAGGCCGTTCGCTTCAAAATCCACCGGCAGAGGTTCGAAGCGCGGTTTGACGAGGTCCGGGAGCAGTTTGACGGCGAAACTTTCGACCAGCCGTTGCTCCTGGCCGTGCAGCGCTTCGCCGAAGCGGCCGTGGGGCAAAAGGCCCTGGGCGTCGGCGAGCAGCAGCGCGCTCTGCGGTTTTCGGTCCTGCGCCAAGGCATTCAGCAGGTTCTGGCGGACCTGGTTTCTCGTTCGGTAATCGAGCGCAAAAGGTTCGCGCACTTCGAATTCTGCCGCAGTGTCTTCCAGAACCAGGTTCAGCCGCCGCCGCAGAAGATAACGGGCGGGGTTGCTGAAGAAATAAGCAAGGCTTTCCGGATCGACGATGCGCCATTCCTCTTCGGGCTCAGACAGCGGGCCGGAAAATAAGGGCGCGGGTTCCTTGTCGCCCCGGCCGATCAGTCGGGCCGCGGCAAGCCAGGTCGACGAAAAGCCCGGCAACCGGGGATCGTCCTTGAAATAGCCGGGATCGAACGGTTGCAGCGGGTGCTGGGTAACGAGATGGGACTCGATGTCGCCTTCGGCCAGCTCGCAGCTTTGTTTCGCGACGTCGATGAGCTCGGACACCAGCGGGGAGGGCGGCAACTCGGTATTATCGCGAACGCTGCGGCCCACATAGCTCAGATAAAGCACCTCGCGCGCCGACAGCAGCGTTTCCAGAAAGAGATAGCGGTCGTCCAGCCGGCGGGAGCGGTCGCCGCGGCGGGGATGCTTTGCCATCAGGTCGAAATCGGGGGGATGGCGCTGACGCGGAAAGCTGTCGTGGTTCAGGCCGAGCACGGCGATGACCTTGAACGGCAGGCTGCGCATCGGCACCATCGCGCAGAAGGTGACCGCGCCGGTCAAAAAGCCGCCGGTGCTCGATGGCTGACACAGGCGATCGGCGAGCCAGCGCTTGATCACCCGTATCCCGACCGGCTCGCGGAAGCCGGCTTGTTCCGAGAGTTCCCGCAGCAGATCGAGGGTGCCGCGCAGCTGGAGCAGCAGCGTTTCGTCCTCGTCCCGCGGATCGAACAGCCGATCGATGAACGCGTTCAATCGTTCGATCCACTCCGTCACCGGCTGCTTCGCCTTGAGCCGGTCCGCCCATTCGAACAGGGTTTCCAGAAATTCCGCGAACCGCTCCAGGATCAAGACCCGGCTGCCTTCGATGTCGTCGTAAGGCAGGGTTTCGGCGAACAGCGGAAAGCCGTCGCCCGCCAGTTCCTGCGGCAGGGCATAGCCCAGCATCAGGCGCTTCAGGCCGTCGCGCCAGGTGTGGCGGGGAATGTCCGGCAACCGGTATTCGGTCTTGTGGGTCCCGTCCCGTCCCCAGCGGGTGCCGACCGACCGCGCCCAGTGATGGATCATGGGAAGATCGTCTTCGCATAGCCGGAAACGGCGCTGTATGGCGGGTTGCTCCAAAAAGCCGAGCGTCGTGTCCGCCGCGAATCGGCTCTCCGGCAAATCGAGCAGCGCGAGAAAAGTCTCCAGGAGCGGCTGTTCGTGGGTCAAACCGCGGTCGGCGATGCTGAAGGGGATTTGCGGCGCATCGTGGCTTTCGGCGAATACCGCTTCGATGTAAGGCGTGTATTGCTCGATGTCCGGCGTCAGCACGGCCACGTCGCTCGGTTTCAATTCAGGATAGGCGTAGAACAGCGCCAAAAGCTGATCGCGCAGGACTTCGACTTCGCGCATCGGACTGTGGCAGGCATGGACTTGCAGCGAGCGGTCGTCCGGCCGTACGGCCAAGCGCCCGGCGCTGCGGCGGTCGATCAGTTCCAGGATGTCGGCCTGGAGTATGTGCAGCAGCGAATCGCGCGGCGGTTCCGCCCGAAACAAGCTGTGCAGCTCGGAATGCTCGGCCACGGAATCGAAAAATTCGCGGCCTTGTTTCCCTAGCGATGCCAGCAAGGGATGCCCCACTTCCAGGTACAGATCTTCCGGCGAGCGTTCTCCGGCCACGCGGCCGATTTCCCGTTCATCCCGGATTTCGCCCCAGTATTCGCGGCAGGGATTGAGCGCGTATAGATTGATCTCGGTATGCCTGGCGAGCGCATTCAGCACGTCCAGAAAGGCCGGCGGCAGCGAGGAAACGCCGAAGATGGCGATGCGCCGCGGAAGCCGATCGGCCGCCGAGTCGGATTCGAGCGCCGTCAGCAGTTCGTTCATGAAACGGGCGCGATGGGGCGCAGCTTCCCCCATGCTCAGGTCGCGCCACAATAGGGCTTGCCAGTCCTCGTCGCCGTCCAAGGCGAGCGTTTCGCCGCGTTCCCAGGCGGCTATCCAGTCGGCCCGGTACATCAGATATTGATCGAACAGATCGGCGATCCGCTTAGCGAGTTGGAACCGGCGGAGTTCGTCTCCGTTTTGGAGATACCCGGACAGGCGCGGAGTTCGCTCCAGATTTGCGGTTCTCCCCAGCCAGTCGAAGATGCGGAAGGTGAGTACCTCGGAAGAGAATGCCGAACGCCTCGGGAGTTCGCCGAGGAATTGCCGAAGCAGGTCCCAGATGAACGAGGCCGGCAGCAGAAAACGGACGTTGGCGCAGATGCCGAGATTGTCCGCAAGGCGCAGGGACAGCCAGCGTCCCATGCCAAGGCTTTGAACGATGACGATTTCCGGTTCGAA
>NZ_JBDIVO010000373.1:0-4301 GCF_039794385.1 Methylocaldum sp.
GCACCGATTTCCCCCGTATCACGCGGAAACGGCTGGAGACTCTTCAGGTCGATCTGGGCTATCGCTGCAATCTGAGGATTTTGGAGGAACCGGGGTATGAAGATCTGGCT
This sequence comes from Methylocaldum sp., assembly GCF_039794385.1. Taxonomy (NCBI): domain Bacteria; kingdom Pseudomonadati; phylum Pseudomonadota; class Gammaproteobacteria; order Methylococcales; family Methylococcaceae; genus Methylocaldum; species Methylocaldum sp. Next base: position 111 of record NZ_JBDIVO010000373.1, read on the forward strand.
AGGTTCCTTGCGGAACATCGCGTCGAGATCGTTGCCTCTCTGCCGTGTTATCTTGAGCAGGACGTGGACGCTCAGCGCGGCAAGGGGGTATTCGATAGGAGTCTTAGGGCTTTACACAAGCTGAATCGCTTCGGCTACGGCGGCTTCGATTCGGGCCTGATGCTAAATCTGGTCTACAATCCACAGGGGGAACGCTGCCGCCGCCGCAAATCGAATTGGAAAACGCCTATGAGCGCGAGCTGGAAAGCCGCTACGGGATCGTTTTCAATCGATTGTACACCCTTGCCAATATGCCGATCCGGCGTTTCGGCAGCACCCCCATCAGTCAGGGGAGGTTCGACGAATACATGACTTTGTTGAGGAACAGCCACAATTCGAAAAATCCGGAAGACGTAATGTGCCGCAGCTTGATCAGCGTAGACTGGCAAGGTCATGTATACGACCGCGATTTCAACCAGATGCTCGATTTGCCACTGGGCGCCGGCAGCAGTTGCGGCGGGGCGCTGCGATCTTGAGCGCACGCCTTCGTCTTTCTTTTCGTAAGAGCTCCTTTTCTTAATCTGTCCGCTTCCCATGCTGCAATTTATCAACGTCAGCAAACGCTATTCGGATAGCGGAGAAGTATTGTCCAACGTCTGTTTTCAGCTCGAAAAGGGCGAAATGGCTTTCCTGACCGGCCACTCGGGAGCCGGGAAAAGCACCTTGCTCAAGCTGATTCCGGTCATCGAACGGCCCAATCGGGGGCAGATCCTCTTCGAAGGAAAGCCCATCAACCGTATATCCAAACGGCAAGTGCCTTATCTTCGCCGCCAATTGGGATTGATCTTCCAGGATTACCGCTTACTGCACGATAGAACCGTATTCGACAACGTAGCCCTGCCCCTGCTCATCGCCGGCTTCAGCCAGCAAGAAACCGCCCGACGGGTTCGGGCCGCCCTCGATAAGGTCGGTTTACTCCGCAAGGAAAAGCGGTTTCCTCTTGCGCTGTCCGGAGGCGAGCAGCAGCGGGTCGGCATCGCTCGAGCGATCGTACACAAACCCTCCCTGATTCTGGCCGACGAGCCGACCGGCAATTTGGATCCGGGCCTCTCGGCAGAGATCATGGATTTATTTAAGGAATTCAACCAGGTCGGCGTAACGCTCTTGATCGCGAGTCACAACCTCGACCTGATTTCGCGGTTCGCCTGCCGAACCCTCAAGTTACAGCAAGGCCAATTGGTCGAAGGCGGCTGAGACGTGCCGATTGCAAGAATGCAGAAACCTCGAAGGAGGCGCGATACTAATGCGGCGCATGCCCGGCGAACCGGCAATGGGCCGGCGAACTGGCTGCGAGCCTACGTCGACTTGCACGTCGAAACGCTTAAATCCAGTTTTGTACGTCTTCGGCGAACTCCTGTCGCCAGCATCATGACGGTGCTGGTGATCGCCATCGCATTGACCATACCGGCTAGTTTCCATGTTTTCATCAAGAACGCTCAGCAGGCCAGTTCGACCCTCGAAGCGACGAACCAAATATCGCTGTTCCTGAAACCCGAACTGACCAACGAAGCCGGCGGCAAGGTCGCGGAAACACTCAATAAGCACCCGCAAATCGCGGTGGCCGAGCTGGTTACGAAAGAAGCGGGGTTACAGCAACTCAAGAGCTACAGCGGTTTTGGCGATGCCTTACAGGCTTTGGATTTCAATCCCTTGCCGGCGGTCGTCGGCATCAAACCGAAGGACTCCCTCACTCGTCCCGATGAAGTGGAAAAACTGCTCGGCGAGCTCCGAGCGCTGCCGGAAACCGATTTCGTCCAGCTCGATACCGAGTGGATGCACAAGCTGCACGCCATATTAACGATCGCCCAGCGCAGCGTAGTCGTGTTCAGCGTGCTACTTAGTCTTGGCGTATTGTTCATCGTAGGCAACACCATCCGTCTCGAACTGCAAAACCGCCGCGAGGAAATCGTCGTCGCGAAACTGATCGGGGCCACCGACCGTTTTATCCGCCGCCCTTTCTTGTATGCCGGCTTTTGGTACGGCTTCCTCGGCGGAACTCTTGCCTGGTTGTTGGTCAGCTTCTTCCTGTTGTTCCTGCGTGGCCCCTCCCGACACTTGGCGGAACTCTACGGCAGCCCTTACGCACTTTCCTTTCTGAGCCTATCGGAAACAGAACTCCTGATTGGAGCATCGGTCTTATTGGGAATAATCGGGGCATGGATAGTCGTCTCTTATCATTTACGGGAACTTGATCCTACTTGATTGACGAGGTTTTATAGACATACTATTAGCACTCGTCATTGTTGAGTGCTAAGCTAAAACAGGAATTAAGACTGAGGACACTTATGAGCAACGCATTAACTCTTCCGGTTAATCTCTCGCTCGGCTCCATCGAAGAATATGTCTCTGCCGTAAACTCGATGCCGCGTTATAGCGCCGATGAAGAGCGCGCACTGGCTGTACGCTTTCGCGAGCATAACGATTTGGAGGCTGCACGGCAGTTAGTGCTCGGCAATTTGCGCTTCGTCGTCCATATTGCCAGGGGATACCTGGGCTACGGTTTGCCGCTGCCCGATTTGATCCAGGAAGGAAACATCGGCCTCATGAAAGCCGTGAAGCGTTACGACCCTGCCGTCGGCGTCCGGCTGGTTTCGTTTGCCGTTCATTGGATCAGGGCGGAAATCCACGAATTCATCATTCAGAATTGGCGCATAGTTAAAGTCGCCACCACCAAAGCTCAGCGGAAATTGTTCTTCAATTTGCGCAAGTTCAAGAACCGCTTGGGATGGCTGAGCCACGACGAGGCTCACGTTCTAGCCAACGAATTAGGTGTGGATGTCGCGACTGTCTATGAAATGGAAAATCGCCTGAACAATCAGGATGTCGCCTTCGAACCCAGCGATAACGACGGCGACGATAGAGAAACACCGGCTCCGGTGCATTACCTTCAGCAAGAAAATGCCGATCCCGCGGATTTGCTCGAAGATAACGACTGGGGACAGCATAAGCAGCAACGGCTGGTAGCCGCCATCGAGCAACTGGACGAGCGCAGCCGGGACATCGTTACGAGCCGGTGGCTGAGCGAAGAAAAACTGACCTTGCACGACCTGGCCACGCGCTATCAGGTTTCTGCCGAGCGTATTCGCCAGTTGGAGAATACCGCTATGAAAAAGCTGCGAAACTCCCTGGTCGACACCTGAGCTTCGAGCAGACTCGACCCCACGCACTAAAAAAGGTGACGCAAAGTCACCTTTTTTGTATCCGACTTCCGCCCACCGAGGCCGATGGCTTCTAGATCCTATTGCAGGGCGGTCTCGTGGTCCTTCCGAAGATGCAACATCGTAAACATGCCGAGCGGCGGCAAGGTATGCCGTTTAACTTCGCGCAGGGACGTATTTCCCAGAATCTCCTGAACAGGCATGTCCGGACGCCAACCCAGCTTGTTCGAAAGCGGAGCCAAGAATTTTTCGATATCCCGCCTAAAACCCTTCTCTGCGGCAAAGTGATTCACGATGATCACATCACCGCCGGGTTTGCATACCCGCTCGATTTCCCGGATCACTTTTTCCGGGTCGGGAACCACCGACATCACGTATGCCGCGACCACGGCATCGAAAGAATCGTCGGAAAATTCCAGTTCTCGGGCATCCATGATGCGGAGGCTGGAAACATGGTTCAACTTCCCTCTCGCTACCCGTTGCTGGGCTCTTTCCAGCATATCGGGAGAAATATCGATGCCGTGCACTTCGTGCTCCTTACGATAGTAAGAGAGGCTAATACCCGTGCCCACCCCAACTTCGAGTACCTTGCCAGGCCGCTTGTTGGTAACGCCCGCCGCCATCGAACGGCCGCGAAAACTCAGCATCCAGCCAAAAGTCTGATCATATACTGGCGCATAGCGTGCGTATGATTTTAGGATGTATTCCAATTGCATTGTGTTGTCCTCTCCTCCCGTCCGGTAGCGTTATTGACGAGACTTCTTGTTGTTTTTCGAGAAAATTTTTGCTTGGCATCCCACCCAATAAACACACGGCTGAAACTTCAGCATCATCTTCCACATCAGTATTGATAATAAAGGTTAACTAAGGACATGGGAATCCGATTGAGTTCTGGTGCGGGCAGTAATTGGACGTTTATTGCATGAACCGCCACCCCGGAGCTATTGAGTTCATTTAATATAGCCGTTTAAGAACGCAGCGTTGGGCAATTCGA
>NZ_JBDIVO010000374.1:0-4301 GCF_039794385.1 Methylocaldum sp.
GCGCGTCACTGTTGCAGATATCGTTTTTAACGCTTGCAAGCAGACGGCTTTCGACGATTGATCGCTTTACCGATAGCCGGTTTTGACAAACGGCCGTCCCCCGGTACTTATGGCCGGAGCAGCCATATCGGTTATTCCCTACCGTGACGAACGGCGATCCGCAAGCGGCGCATTTGAGAAGGCCTGAGAACAGGTGCCGCATGGGAGGACCCGTTCTGGCGCGTTGGTGTAGTGCGGCCCGAACAGAAAGACTTCGTTTTGTTTGGCGGTTTAGCCGAGCCTGAACACTATCCCACAAAGTCTGCGATACGATTCTAAGCTCAGGCATATCGACTTCGATCCACTCATCTACACTTCGCTCGCGCCGAATACGCTTGCCGGTGTCAGGATCTTTTATCCAGGCCGATTTATTCCAGACATACCGGCCGATATAGATAGGATTACGGAGTATTCCCGTTGTCTTACCTGGACTCCCATAGATTGCCGATGACGCCCAGGTTCCGCCGCGTGGCGACGGCACATTCAGCCGATTAAGCTCGCCGGCGATCCAGTTAGGAGATTTCCCGGCCGCAAACCTATCGAAAATCCATCGAACCCATTCAGCTTGCTCGGGGTCAATCTCACGGCGCACAGCAACCACGACAGGTCGTCCAAGAGAGTCGAGCCGATTTAAGTCTTCGATTGGAACATGCCGATAGCCATAGCAGCGCCCACCGGCATTGTTGCCTCGGCGAGCCTGTCCTTCTAAACCGCGATGCGTTTTTTCGCGCAGGTCATCCAGGTATACCTCATTGAGGAGATTGCGAACGCCACGGTGTACTTTGCGCGACTTGGAGCGGGAATCGTACCCGTCCGAGACGCCTACAATGATGATTCCCCAGTGCTCCAAGCGGCGAATGGTCCGCTCGGCCTCGACCTGGTCCCGGCTCAAGCGGGACAGATCGTCCACCAGTAACGCCTGGAACCTGCCTGATTCTGCGTCCGCCAGCATTCCCCGGTATCCCGGCCGATCAGATGTCGATCCGGATATGGCGCTATCAGCGTAGCGTTGCGTAATTGTCCAGCCCTCGGATTCTGCGCGGCGTTCGCAATTGCGGGACTGGTCCTCGATGGACGCTTCGCGCTGTCGGTCTGAGCTGTATCGACAATAGATGGCGGCGAGCATAGTCAGGTTTTTGTTTTTTTCAGATATCGTTTCACAGCCGTGGCGGCCAACAATTTAACCAAAATAATATGCTCATGCGTCATCGGGGTGCGACCTCCTTTTATCAGCTGAGGTCGAATTATTCTCGATTCAGGCTTCATGGATAGGATGTCTATAACTTGATGAATTGGCTTCCTTGTAATATTCGAACTTGAGCTGGCGGAGGTTCACCTCAAGCCGTTCACACGCTTCGACTACATCGTCCATTTCCGCGAACACGTCGTCGATATTGAGCCGACCCGGACGGTCCGGATGATGGTTAAACCACCCGAACCGGTCAGCCTTACAAAGCGCCTTGATAAGTTCGGAGCATTCCTCGATAACCCGAGTCGCCGGGCTTCCGATGTTTTGGTATTTCGGATCGCTCATCCCGTTTACCTACTCAGCAACCTTTCAGCCTTGGCGTTCTTCTTATCGAGCCACTTCTCGACCGTCGAACTTTTCCAGGCCAGCCGTCGGCCGAGCTTGAACCCAGGCGGAATAGAATCCGACTCACGCAGGACAGCTTGACGAATAGCGGCCTCGGTCCGGTTCAGCCGGCGAGCGAGTTCGGGGACGTAAAGAATCTTATCCTCGGACATGATTTTTTGCCCTCGATCAGTTCAGCGCCCTTTTCCCACGAGCCAAGGAAAGGACGCCCTTAACCAACCTTACACTAGGATCCCTCGTAAGCAGGGCAGCGCAGAGAATAGCTATCGGACCGGATTTGTTCGAGTCGTAATGAGACAGCATGTAATCGAAAACCATGTTGTATAGTTGCGGATCGTTCAAGTCGATTCCGCCATCGATAAGATCTGAGGCCAGCGACAGAATGACACGCTTTAATTCATCCGGGTCGGCTTCACGCGGGAGCGCGAAGAAAAGCCTTTTTTCCAGAACTTCGGAATCTTCGCCCGGTTTCATTTGGTTCGTCTCGTTGTCGTTCATTGGATCACCTTCTTTTGCTTGATGTTGTGCTTTTTCATGAGCCGATAAAGCGTCATTCGAGAGATATCGAGCGATTTAGCGGCCCGAGTGATTCGCCCGTTCGCCTTTTTCAGTTCGCTTAAGATCGCGAGCTTTTCAGCAGCGATGCGATATTCATGGAGAGTTGCCACAGTTACCTCCTTGTTCGGTTTCAGGAAGGGCAAGCAAGCCCTTTTCCTGGCCGTATTCAATAAGCCGTTTCCCGTCGCGCCCCAGCATGTGCGGCATGAAGACGCCCTCGAAAGTTAAAAGACCGGTTTCGATTGCGGTCACTTGAGCCTTGATCCAGTCGCGGAGGATTGAATAAACCGCGACCGACCCGATCTCCAAGGCTTTCCGTTCCCATTGCTGCCTTGTCGATTGACGCCGGGACGTCCACGGGTTTTCCTTGAGCCAGGCCTCCGCATAGCCGCGGAACGAAGCAGGGAAGGAAACCCGGCGCCCGTTCCATTCGAACTGGACCAGCAGCTCGCCCTTTTCCCAATCGGTCATAACCCCGAAGCGCTGGCAACCGAACCGCTGCAGGACCCTTTGAATTTCCGCGAGAGCCTTGTCGCCAGATGTGGCGTTTTCATACGGCAGCGGCATTTGAACCTCCCGGATATTGGTCCCAGGTCCGGCCATCGAGCATCCGGCCGGCGGCTTTTTTGCCGATGCGGTAGCTGACACCACCATTCCCCCAGGCGTGCAAAGGTTCCGTTTTCCTAGACCATCCTTTAGGAATTTGTGAGTAATGGAGCCATTCACCCCACTGCTTGAAGAAGAACGGCACACCGACATTTACGCACTGATCGCGCAGCGAACGCGGCCAGTCCGGGTGCATCGGCCGCGCGTTCGGCCCGGATTCGCCGCCGACTACGAGCCAGTCAAGATGCGGTTTCTTATTGGCGGATCGGCGAATTTTGATGTCAGAAAAGCACAGGTCCGGTAAATACTGGTTGATGCTCACTGGCCCAAGCAGCGGCTCCGCACTCACCCACCGCACCGCGGCCGGCGTTTGGAGCAGGAGCGGGATGCGTTCGTCGGCCGTAGGTTGATCCTCGATGCTCACGCCTAGCCAGATGTTATGAATAGGCCAGTCAATATCTTCTATGAAGCTGGCAGAGCACGGCGAACCAGAAATTCGAACGGCATGGTCACAAATCCTCTCCAGCCAATCGGAGTCCTCGCTCTCTGCGACAGATAGGTAATCCAGCATCCGTTCCGGCCGTTTCGTGAGCACTTGGAAAACATGCTGCTTCGCCAGCGCCATGACCGCGAAAACCCGATCGATGAACTCATCAGGCACCGATTCGTGGAACAGATCGGAACGTGGGCACACGAATATCCGCGACGGCGTTTTCCATCGCATCGGGGCATCGAGTTGTTCCGGGTGACATTGGATGTCGGTAAATTTGCGACCGAACCAGATGCTCTTCGGGTTTTTTGACCAACGAGTTTCGACTTCCCGTTCGGCGTAGCAGTTCTTGCAGCCTTGGCTGACTTTCGTGCAGCCGGTAATCGGCGACCAAGTTCGTTCGGTCCATTCGATTCGGGACTTATCAGACATGGTCATCCCCAAAGACCGAGTAATTGTCCGGGTCCGTTTTCATGTGGGAGCCGGCGCAGCCCATGTAATCGGATCCGTTTTCAAGGACGACAAGAACGGCTTGACCGGCGACGTCGGCCAGTTCGTGTGCATGCAGATCCTTGTTCATCTTAAGGACCGCTTTGACACCATCCTTGAATGTCACCGATTCGACCTCGGCGACGAAGTTTGTCCGGTTCTGCGACCGAATACAGCGGATCGCCTTCATAACCGAGCCCTGGAGGTTTTGGCGGATACGTTCCAGGTGCAGCCGTTGATCTTCCTCAACCAGGACATTCCAGGGAACTTTCATTTCCCGAAGCTGCTTGGCGCAGGCGTGGATCATTTCGCCAAGCAGGAACTCGGCCGCGATTTCGTTGTGGTCGTCGTCAAAATGGTTTTCAACTTGAGCGTTCATAAGTTCTCCCTAAGTAGCCGATGGACAGACCCATCGGCGGAGCGCCCTTGCCCGGAAGCCGGCCGAGGTGAAAACCGGCCCGGATCGTTGGGGGGGGATGGACGATTAAGGGCACTCCCCGATGGGCCCTCCTGATAGGGCTCAGG